>DNFG01000485.1:1796-10083 GCA_003487005.1 Bryobacterales bacterium | reverse complement strand
ACGATCTGGAACCAAAAACCGAAGGAACGAACCCACCAACTCCAACAAAACAAGAGCCCGAGTCCCGGCAAGTGCGCCGCCGACGCGAACGCCTCGAACGCAAGAAATCCCGCGCCAGCGACGATATCCGCGACGGAGTCTACGGGTGAGCGATGTGGAGGGCCGGTGGACTACGGTCTCTCCCGATACAATGTTCCACGACGAAGGAGAATTCCCATGCACGAATTCCAACTCTGGATCAACGGCCGCGAAACGCAGGGAGACCGTGTCCGAACCCTCGTCTTGCCTTACGACCAGTCCCCCATTGCCCGCGTCCACGATGCCGGTCCGGCCCAACTCGCCGATGCCCTCTCCGCGGCCCACCGCGCCGCCCGCATCATGCGCGACCTGACCGCCGCTGAACGCGCAGCCATCCTTCGACGCGCTCACGCCCTGCTCGAAAACCGGCGCGAGGAGTTCGCCCGCACGATCAGTCAGGAGTCCGGCAAACCTCTGCGCGAAGCCCGCCTTGAATCCGCCCGCGCCGCTGAGACTCTTCTGTTTTCTTCGAGTGAGGCCCTTCGTCTCGCCGGCGAGGTTGTCCCCATGGATGCCGCCCACGCAGGCGCCGGTCGTCTCGCCTTCACCCTCCGCGAGCCACTCGGCGTCATCGCTGCAATCACTCCCTTCAATTTCCCCCTCAATCTCTCGGTCCACAAGATCGGACCCGCCCTCGCCGCCGGCAATGCCGTCGTCCATAAACCCGCCTCCACCACCCCCCTCAGCGGCCTCCTCCTCGCCAGGCTCTTCGCCGATGCCGGCCTCCCCGCCGGCGCCCTCAACGTGATCCCCGGACCCGGCGCCTCCATCGGTGATGCCCTCGTCGATGACCCCCGCGTCGCCATGGTCACCTTCACCGGCAGCGCCGAAGTTGGCTTCGCCATCCGCGCCCGCGCTGGCCTGAAGCGCGTTACCCTCGAACTCGGCAACAACTCCGCCTTGCTCGTTCATCACGACGCCAACCTCGACGACTGCATCGCCCGCGCCATCCCCGGGGCCTTCGCCCACTCCGGCCAGGTCTGCATCTCCGTCCAGCGCATCTTCGTCCATCGCGACGTCTTTGACCGCTTCTGCGAACAGTTCATTGCCGGCGCCGCCGCGCTCCGCCTCGGCCACCCCCTCGACGAGGAGACTCAGGTCAGCTCCCTGATTACCCCCGCCGAGGCTGAACGCGTTTCCGCCTGGATCCGCGCCGCCGCCCAGGCTGGAGCCCACGTCACCGGCGGCGACCTTCACGGCCCCGCCACTCTTTCTCCAGCCGTCCTCACCGAGACCCCGGAAAACTCCGATGTCTGGGTCAAAGAGGCCTTCGGCCCCCTCGCCTGCCTCCGCTCCTACTCCGATCTCGACGACGCAATCGCCGCCGTCAACCGCTCGCCCTACGGCCTCCAGGCCGGCATCTTTACCCGCGACCTGTCAACCGCTTTCTATGCCGCCCGCGAAGTCCACGTGGGCGGCTTCCTGATCAACGATGTGCCCCAGTTCCGTGTCGATCAGATGCCTTACGGCGGCGTCAAACTCAGCGGCACCGGGCGCGAAGGCCCTCGCTATGCCATCGAAGAGATGACCGAACCCAAGCTCGTGAGCTGGCGATGGTAGAGGTTTACCCCATGAAGTCGAAGAGCGACCGCGACTGGACCGAACTCCGCATCCTCAGCGCCGCCTCCCGCTGCAACATCAGCGTCTGGCTCTCCAGAATCGACTCCGTGATGTCGGCATCTTCCATGCAGCTCACCTCGGCCGCCAACCGGAGCCGTAGTCGTGCTCCCGTGTCCGTCGCCTCGGAGATCTGGCTCTGGACATTCCCATAGAAGCTCAACGCCGAGTTCAGATGTGCCGCGTGCCCGGCCAACGGAGCCAGCGCCGATTTCATCGCATCTTCGTCGTTCGCCAGCATCGCCTGCCGGAGCGTTTCAATCGCGGCGAACACACTCCGGCCCGGGTCGGGATGATCGAAGATCTCCTGGGCGCTCATGCCGACTTTAAACAGCACTCCCGTCGGGTGAAGGGCCTGCCGGCTGGCCGCCGTGCCCTGGTAGACGCCCCAGGGCGGCGACTGTTCCAGATCCGCCGGCGAGTAAGCCAGGTCATTGTCGTTGTCTCCCGAAAACACAAACCGGTTGCCGACACTCGTATTGGCGATCGCCACCAGTCGCTCGAGCACCGAGCCGATCTGGCCCGCAATCCGCTCGCGGGTCAACTCGTTCTGAACCCCGCTCGCGCCGCTCATGCCGAGTGTCCGGACTTCATCGAACAGCCGGACGGCGTTCTGAAGCGCTTGTTCGGCGCCGTCGGTCTCGCTCTTGATGCGGACCAGATTCGTTTGCGTCTGTTCCAGGCGGGCCAGATCCGCGCGTGCCTGCAGCAGCGCCGAGACCGAATCCGGTCCGTCGGACGGGGTCACAATCCGGCGGCCGGTGGCCACCTCGCGCTGGGCGCGCGCAAGCCTGGTTTCAATCTGCTGGAGTGAATCCAGGAAGCGGGAAGCGGAAGCATCGACAGTTCGGAAGCTCATGAAGGACTCCTGTCAGCGGATCACCGGAAGATGGCCATCATGGTGTCCAGCATCTCATCGACGGTCTGGACAATCCGGGCCGTGGCCTGGTAGGCGCGCTGGAACTCCATCAGGGCGATGGCCTCCTCATCGAGGTTGACCCGCGAGAGTTCGTCGCGCATCTCCCGTGCCTGCGCGAAAAGCTGGCGCTGGACTCCGGCCTCATCGCGGGCAGTATTGAGATCGCGGCCCATCCGGGCGGCGAGGTTGCCGTACGCCTGAGCGAAGGTGACGCCATCAACGAGGCGCTGCTGTTCCAGACCCGCGAGCGCGAGGGCATTGCCGTTGCCGCCTGGGGCGGTGGGGCTGGCCAGGGCGAGTTCGGCCGCGGCAAGGCCGGTGGTCCGGAGAGAGCGGGCGGCGCCGGCGGGGTCGAAGGTGAACAGTCCGGTCGCGGGCGGGCTGCCGTTCTGATCGACGCCGGCGGCGAGGGTGGCGTTCACTTCCGTGGCGAACCGCTCGGCCAGCCGGTCCAGACTCTGCTGGTATCCGGGGTAAACATTGTTGCGGAGATCGAGCAGGGTGGTGAGGCCACCCCCAGCGAGTTGGGCGGTGATCTCGCGGCCGTCGTGATCGACCAGTGCCACGGCGCCACCGGGTGAAGGGACAATGGACAGCGGATAGAGCCTCTCGCCGATGACCAGGGGCGTCTGTCCGCCGACGAGCACCGAAACGCTGCCATCTTCGGCGCGGAGGAGGGTATAGTCCACCTTGCCGGCGAGGTTCTCCAGCAGGCTGTTCAATTCGGCGTCAAGGCCGGCATCGTCCTGAGCCCGGTAGTCCTGCTTGAATTGCCTGTTCATCTGCTGGAGACGGGCGGCGATCGCGTGGATGTCGTTCAGTTGGGCCTGGATGCCGCGGTCGACGGAGGCCATGGCCTCGCCGAGGCCGGCGGAGGTGTGCTGAAAGGCGCTAGCGGCACGGGAGGCCTGCTCGAGGAGGTGTTCGCGGGCCGAACCATCGTTAGGGGTAACCGTCAGGGCGGAGGCCGCCTGGAAGAAGCGGGTCAGGGCGCCGCCAATTCCCTGAGCGCCGTCGATTCCAAGAACAGGTTCGAGGCTGGCAAGCTGGATGGCGCGCTGGTCGGCGGCGCCGCTGAAGCTGGACAGGCGGCGGACACTCTGCTCGGCGTGAGGGCTGCGGGCGGACTGGGTGCCTGCGGTGGCGACGCCGCCGACGAGGCCGCGGTCGAGGTCGAAGGGCAACGGAGTCGTGATCAGGCGCTGGCGGGCGTAGCCGGGAGTGGAGGCATTGGTGACATTGGATTGAACGACGGCCATGCCTCGTTCGAGAACACGCATGGCGCCGGCGGCGTTGCGAAGAGAACCGAGTAGACCGCTCAAGGGAAGCCTCCTTTCCGGGCCCGGTCAGGCCTGCAGGTTGCAGTGCCGGCCGGCGCTGCGCAGAACCGAGAGGGGTAGAGCGACGCCCTCGGCGGAGTAACCGCGGCGGGCGGCGATTTCGACGGCCCAGGCGGCATGAAGTTGAGCGGCGCCATCGAGCAGGCGGCCGATGCGTACAATCCGGGCCTGCAACGCGGCGCCGGCTTCGAGGAGCGAGGCGCGTTCGACAGGCGAGAAAGCGGCGGGATTGCCCTGCAGTAGGGCAGTCAGGGTCTGGAGAGGGGGCAGCGCGCCGGCTTCGAGCAGTTGGGCGGCGTCGTTCAGCCGCTGGGCGACGGGCCTTTGCAGGCAGGATTCGGCGGCGGAGACGGCGCAGGCGGTCAGACGAAGCAGTTCAAAAGCGGATGAAGACGGGGTCATGGTGCCGGATTTCTACGAGCCGAAATCACCCTCCCCGAGAGCCTGGTCGATCAGGGCTTCGGCGATTTCGCTGGGATCGGTTTCGAGGCGGCCGGCCCGGAAGTCGGCGGCGAGTTCGGCGAGGAAGGCCTCGCGAGGGGCAGAATCGGGCTGAAGGGCCCGGACGGAGGATGCCAGCGAAGAGAGGCTGACCTGATCCTGGATGCCGTTCCCCGATTGAGGTTGCAGCGGACGGCCCGTGGAGGGGTCCGCGGCGCCGGTCTGTTGGGACCGTTGTAATGGGGAGGCGTTGACGTTCGCCAATCCGTTGTCGTCGATGCGCATGGTGCTATGGTCCTTCCTGGCGCTCTCCTCTGTTGGGCGTATCGGCAAGAGGAAGCGGAGCTTTAGGAAAAAATGGGCGGGGAGACGATTTTTTTCGGGGGAATCGTAGAGGGATCCCTCCTGTCCGCGTAAGCGATTGATAATAAAAGGAAAGTGATTCGCCGGCCCGTCCAGGAAGCCAGGAGTCGCAGGGGGTCAGGGCGCGACTGAAGCCTGGACGAGTTCCACGCGGCGATTCAGGGCGCGGCCGGATTCCGAGGCGTTCGAAGCGGCGGGGGCGACGGGGCCCACGCCCACGGCGGTCAGTTGGGAGGCGGGGATGCCGTGCCGGGTCACGAGAGCCTGGACGACGGCCTGGGCGCGCCCGCTGGCAAGCTTGAGGTTGGCGGCATAGTCGCCGGTGACGTCCGTGTGCCCGGCGACATAGAAGCGGAGCGAGGGGTTCTGTTTCAGGTACGCCGAGATGGGTTGTAGCGCTGCTTCGGATTCCGGCTTCAATTCAGTCTTATTTGTATCGAAATAGAGACCATCGAGGACGACTTTCCCCGAGGCTGCGATTCCGGAAGTCAATTGATCGACGGTGACGAGGCCGGTGGCCATGGCTTCCTGCTCGATGATGTCGATCGAGAAAACGAGCCGATCGGCGGGCAGGCCGAATTGCATTTTGCCATTGACCGGATAGCGGATACTGGAGCCCTTGCGCAGGCCGACACCGACCGCGAGCCAAACTTTCCGGCCCTGCCAGGATCCCTCGGCGGAGATGTAGCCAAACTCGGTCAGGTTCCGGATGTTGTGGTAATGGGCATTGAGACGGGAGGGATTCAAGGTGACAATTCCATTGGAAGTCCGGGTGTACCGGTCACACTTGGGAGAAAGACAGGAGAAAAGAACGTTCAGATTGGAAGTGCGAATGGCCTGCTCAAAGTTCCGGTAGGCGGTCAGCAAGGTGACATTCTCGGGGCCGATGTAGACGCGCCGGGAAATCCGTCCTTCGACTTCGCGGGTTGTGTACTGGTTCACTCTGGGAATCCAGAGTCCGGTCATCAGGGGATAGCGCTCGAATTCCTGCTCGTCGAATGCGATCAGATGGGAGCCGCTGAGACGGGAAATGAGGGGGTGATCCGCAGTCCCGGGGAGGTCCTGGACCTGGGCCTGCGCAAGCAGGGCGCCGCAGAGCAGCGCGAAAAGAAGCGGGCGGGCGAGATGGCTTGGCATGAACATGATCTCCATTCCTATCGGGGAGGGCGGGGCGGAGCTTGACCGTTCGATAGTGTATCACCTTGCATAGCATTAGGTTCAGGGACTACGCCACCCTTGCGGGGGAGACGGGCTGGCGAGGTGGGCATGGGAAGGCGGATCGAAATGGGAGGCGTGTCCCTCTTCACCAAGGCGCTGTCTGGTGGCTGAGGCCGCTCGTTTGGGAGGATTCGCCTGATCTTCGAGGGTGATTCAGGCCCGAGCCCCTGGTCCCGGACCCGTCACGGGCCGGCGAATCGAAGCCTTGGACGGCCGATCACGCTGCCATCCAGCCCAAGACCTCGCCCCGGAAGTCCCTATCCCGCAGGCCGGGCAGTTGGACTGGCCCTTTCGACTGGGCTATCCTGACCACACGCTCTTTCTTCCGCCTGGGTACTTCCGATGCAACGGGACAGTCTCATTCTGGCGACTGCAATCAACGCCAGGTACACACTCCCCCTGATCGTCGTATTGCTCTCGCTGCGAGCGCACCTTCGCCCGCCGACCCGTCCCGTTCTCTATCTGGTTCAGTCCGGTCTTCCGGAGGCCCACCTCGAAATTCTGCGCAGCCTGATCGACCTTCGTCTCCTTCATCCCACTCCCGAGCAACTGGCTCTGGTTCCTTCCGATGCCCGCTTCCCCCGGGAGGCCGCGATGCCGCTGCTGCTGCCGCTGATTCTGCCGGAGCATCTCGACCGCGTGCTCTTCATCGATGCCGATACGCTGATTCTGGACGACCTCACCTCCCTGACCGAGGTGGAATTAGGCGACTCCACGCTTGCGGCTGTGCCCGATGCGGCGATCCCATCCTGTGGCGCTCCTCGCGGGGTCAAGACTGGTTCCCGCTACCACATTCCGCCCGGCAGACCGTACTTCAATGCGGGAATCCTGCTGATGGAGATTCAACGCTGGCGGACCCGGGACCTGACGCCGCTCGCCCTCGACTACCTGCGCGAGACCGGCGAGGAGGTCGACTTTCTCCACCAGGAAGCACTGAATGCAGTGGCCTGGAACCAGTGGGTTCCGCTTGAACCCCGCTGGAATCTCGTCGCGAGCCTTGCCGGGCGCTCTTATGGCCCGCCGCTGCCGGCTTCGGATCTGGAGCATCCCGCGATAGTCCACTTCTCCGGCCGCTTCAAACCGTGGCTGCACCCCGTCGGCGGCCCGTTCGCCTCCCGATACGCCCACTTCCTCGAGCAGGCGCTCCGCCTGCTCCCTGGCGGCGCCCAGCCCAGCCTCCGCGACCGGTTCTACGGTCTGTATGACCGCCGCATCCGGCGCCATGCCTACTGGCTTGAACACGCCCTCTGGAAAAGAAGAATCCTGTGACCCCCACCATCTCCGTCCTCATCCCCGCCCTGCTCGGCCATGAATCCGTGGCCGCGGCCATCGACGCGTGGTCGCGCCAGACCCGCCGCGATCTGATCGAGATTCTCGTGCTTTGTCCCGAGGCGCCCACTGGCGATCCACCGATTGACTGGCGGGATACCCCCATCGTGGTGGCCACCGGATCGCGTCCCCTGAACCAGGCCCGCGCCGCAGCGATCCGTGCGGCTTCCGCCCCGCTGGTCATCCTTGCGGAAGACCATTGCCTACCCGAACCCGACTTCATCGAAAACCTGCTGCCGGCCCTCGAGAGCGGAGCCACCGCGCTTGGACCCGCGCTCCGCCCGGGAAACAGCGACACTCTGGCGGCCCTGACGTCCTTCCTGCTCGGCTACAGCCAATGGATGGCGCCCATCGACTCCGGCCCTATCGACATCCTGCCCGGGCACAACATCATCGCGTCCCGCGCTGAGCTTTGTTCCTGGGGGCCCGAACTCGAAGACGAACTCCTGGTCGCTTCGTTCCTTGTCCAGCGCCTCCGCCGCGAGGGTGGCCGGTTTCTCATCGAGAGCCGTTGCCGGATGCGCCACTTCGACCCCTCCTCCTGGTCCCGCAACCTCCGGATCTTCTTCTGTGTGGGCCTCGGCTTTGGCGCCCGCCGGAACCGCGATGCCGGCTGGCCCATCCGTCTCGGCTACCCTCTGCTGGCTCCGGCCATCGCCGCCGCGCACTGGCTGCGGGCGTTCCGCCAGTACCGCAGGACTGGCGCTGGTTGCGGTGTCCCCGCCGCCGCCCTTCTCAACGCGATTCCGTTCGCCCTGGCGTGGGCTGGGGGCGAATCGCTCGGCGCCTGGGCGGGCATCGGTCGTGTGGCTCCCCTGCTCCACGTGAGCGAGATCAAACCGGTCTCGCGCGAGATGGCGGCGCGATACTTCCCGGGCTGATCCGGACCAGCGCCGTAAGCACCTGGAATCGGCTAACCTGAGATCAGCCGCCTTGCTACAGTTCTGGTCCCTACTTCGCCGCAATCCCAATTACCGCTACG
>DNFG01000485.1:0-1473 GCA_003487005.1 Bryobacterales bacterium | reverse complement strand
ACCGCTACGACCGCCGCAAGGTGATGATCGCCAGCGACCTGTTCCGCGGAGTGATCGCGCTGCTGCACGTGCTGCTGCTGACGATTCCGAGTCCCGGGCTGATGTACCTGTTGAGCGCGCTGCTGATGTTCGCTTCGCCATTCTTCAACGCGGGCCGCAGCGCGATTCTGCCCACGATCGCGGGACAGAAGGACCTGCACACGGCGAATGCGCTGACCCAGACCACGGCGTGGCTCACGCTGACGATCGGGACGATGCTGGGCGGCGTCTCCACCGCGCAGTTCGGCTATGAATGGGCGTTCGTGGCGAACGCCGCCTCTTTTTTCATCTCCGCCGCAGCGATCTGGCGGATTGTCAGCCCCAGCGGGCATTTCCGGCCGGAGCGGGCCACTGCGGCGCTGACGACCGCGGTCCGTTTCCAGGGCGTTCGCGAATTCATGGAGTCGCTGCGGTACATGCGCTCGCGCCCGCTCATCTTTGGCATCGCGCTGACGACCGTGGGATGGGCCTCGGGCGGGGGCGCGGCGCAGGTGCTCTTCACGCTGTTTGGGGAGGTGGTGTACCAGCGCGGGCCGGCGGGCGTCGGTCTCATCTGGGGATTCGCGGGGATTGGGCTGGTTCTGGGGGGACTGCTCGGCCACCGTCTGGGCGAGCGTTTGCAGTTCGAGGGCTACAAGAGGACACTGACGATCAGTTTCGCGGTCCACGGCCTCAGCTATATCTTGTTCGCGCTGATGCCGAACATCTGGCTGTCATTGATCTTCATCACGCTTTCGCGCGTGTCGATGGGCCTGAACAACGTGTTGAACCGGACGATGCTGCTGCAGCATGTTCCGGATTTTCTCCGAGGGCGCGTCTTTACGACGGTCGAGATGATGATGCACGCCACGATGATGATTTCGCTCGGCGCTGCCAGTTGGGCTTCGGCGATCTATCCGATCCGGACGATCGGCGTGATCGCGGGGGCGCTCAGCGCCACGACGGCGATTTACTGGGCGTGGGCGAACGCGACCGGCCGCCTGACGGAACCACCGCGCGACGATACGGCGACCGATCTCGATCTGGCGGAGCCGGTCACGTCTTCGTGAGCCGGCGCCGGATTTCGGCGAGCAACCGTTCACGCTGGGCTTCGAGATAGAAATGCCCGCCGGGCAGGCGTTCCACCGTACATTCGGCCGTAGTCACGTCGCTCCAGGCTTCCAGGTCCTCTTCGTGGAGGTTCGGCTCATCGGAGCCCGCGAACACGTCGACGGGGATCGCGAGCGGCGGCGCATCCGCCGAGACGTAGCGGCGGTACAGACGCGTGTCGGCTTCGAGGGCGGGCAGCGCGAGCGCGAGGAGTTCGGGGTTTTCGAGGACCTCGCGGGGGAATCCGCCGAGCCGCCAGACTTCCGCGATCAGTTGCTCGCGCGATGGTTCGGGGCCGGGCAGGGGCGCGCGGCGCAACAGCGGCGAGCGCGCGCTCGAGACCAG
>DNFG01000210.1:509-11469 GCA_003487005.1 Bryobacterales bacterium | reverse complement strand
GTTTGTCGAAAAATCGAGGATTCCAGTTCAGGGCCTCGCTCATGCGCCTCAGGCGATTGCCGCGCTGCCCGCCTCCGGCGGCGGGTGGCGCTTCGTCCTCAGCGTCCCGGACGGTCGCGGCTACGCCCCGCCCGGCGCTGGTTCACGCAGTTCAGAGTATGTCCCGTTCGATGGCGCGGGGATCTGGCGCGGCGGCATCGGCCGCTTTTATCTCTGGGGCTTTGAACCCGGCCAGCCCGCCCGCCGGCTCTCCGGCGAGGGCGAAGGCATCCTGTGGAACGCGGGCCGCCTGACTGCGGCCGGCGGCGTGCTCGTCAGCGGGTCCTGGTTCGGCGACCTTTATTCCTACGCGATTGAGCCCGGGCCAGAGTTCCGCCTTGGCCCCCGGCGGCACCTGGCGGGCGAGGACGGCGTGGCGCTCCGCCATCCGCTCGCCGGGGTGTATCCGCTGCTCTATCCGGGCGTGCGCGCCGGTTCGATGGACGTGATCGCAGGCGGCGAAGGCGGCCTGGTCTTCTATCGCGCCACCGGAGGGGCAGATCCCCTCGGCCGGCCGGTCTACCATCAGCCTGTTCCGGTGATCGAGGAGAACGCCGCGCTCTACGCCGGAACCCTCGCCGTGCCCACGATCGTCGATTGGGACGGCGATGGCGTCCTCGACATCGTTGCGGGCAATTCCGAGGGCCGGATCCTGTTCTTCCGCAATCAGGGATCCAACCGGAAGCCCGCAATGGCGCCGGGTGTCGCGCTTCACGCCGGCGGACGCGAAATCCATGTTCAGCCCGGTTACAAAGGCGACATTCAGGGCCCCGGCGAGGCCCGTTGGGGCTATATTTCACCGAATGTCTTCGACTGGAACGGCGATGGCCTGCCGGACATCGTCGCCAGCGATTCCACCTCCCGCCATTATGTCTACCTCAATCGCGGCACAAGACGCGCCCCGCAACTGGGTCCGGAGCGGATCCTGTATCTCGACGGCCTCGACCTCCACGGCACCTGGCGCGTCCGCCCAGGCCTCGCCCGCGTGGGCGGACGCGTCGCCTACATTGCGCTTGACGAACAAGACCAGTTCCACCTCTACTGGCGTCTCGACGATTCCAACTTGAGCGACGCAGGCAAACTCCGCCTTGAAGACGGCCGCGCCATCACGTCCAACTTCCTCTTCGCCGGCGGGAAGGGCCGCTCCAAGTTTGAAATCACCGACTGGGACGGCGACGGGCTTCTTGACCTTTTGGTCGCCACGCCGAAGCACCACTCAGTGCCGGAACCCGCCACCGGCCTGCCGTGGGCGCTCGGCGCGCCCGGCACGTCCGTCCTCTGGCTCAAGAATACCGGCACCAATGAAGCGCCAAAGTACCGTTTCCCGGTCGTTCTGGAGCACAAAAGCGCCAGAATTCACCTCGGACACCACGAAATTGGCGCATCGGTGGGCGAACTCGGGCCCGGATCCGGGCGCAACCTGATCGTGTCGCGCGAGGATGGGCGGCTGTTCTTCTTCCAGGGCGAGAACCTGGGGCCGGTCCGGCCCCGGTGAGCTCTAAACCTTGTCCGGGACGATGTACGGAGCGCGGTATTCGCGCGTCAAGAGCCGGTTCGCTTCGGCATCGCCCGGGAAGGTGAGCGCGGTGGGGTCGAAACGCAGGTCCCGGCCCGTCCGGTAGGCGATGTTGCCCAGGTGGCAGAGCGCCGTTGACAGGAACGTCTGCTCGATCTCGGCGTGGATGTGATTGGCGTCGCGCGAGCGAACCGCCTCCACAAAGTTCTGCATGTGGTCGATGTTGGCGGGGTACTCGGGCTCCGGTTCCGGCGCCTTGTTTCTACCCAGCGTCAGCACATGACGCCCGTCGGCCTGCAACTGGAGGTGTCCCTTGGTGCCGAAGAAGTCCCAGCGCATGGGCTCGTTGGTGTACAGACCCCGCAGTTGCCCGTTGATGACGGCACCGTCCGCGTAGATCCAGGTGACGTTCTGCGAGTTGGGCGTCTGCCCCTGGTCATTCATGCCCACCCGGCCGCCGGTCGAGTGAACCCGCACCGGCAGAGTCTTGCGCATGCCCCAACGGAGGATGTCGATCATGTGAATGCCGTTGTTGCCGAGTTCGCCGTTGCCGAAATCCCAGAACCAGTGCCAGTTATAGTGCACGAGGTTCTCGTGATACGGCTGCATCGGCGCCGGACCCAGCCAGAGGTCCCAGTTCAGCCAGTTCGGTGGCGCCTTCGTTTCTTTGAACCCGATCGAATCGCGGCGGCCCGGGAAGAAGAAATTACCCTGGTAAATGTCCCCAATGACTCCGGCGTGGAGCAGTTCAATGGCCTTCCGGAAGCGGCCCCAGTAGCGCCGCTGCGTGCATCCGGCGGCCATTCGTTTGTATTTCCGCGCGGTTTCAACCAGCTTGATGCCTTCGTAGATATTGTGGGAGACCGGTTTCTCGACAAAGGCGTCCTTGCCGGCCTGCATCGCCCAGATTGCCGTCAGCGCGTGCCAGTGGTTGGTCGTCGCGACCGTGACAGCGTCGATTGACTTGTCTTCAAAGACCCGGCGCATGTCGGATTCCAGCTTCGGCCGCTTGCCCGTCTTCTGGAAGATCACCGACGCGTTCTGCTCGGTCCGGTTGCCGTCCGGGTCCACGAGCGCGGCGATCTCGACATTCTGCACCGGCAGCATCTCCCGGATGTGGGCGGAACCGCGGGAGCCGACGCCGATGACGGCGACCCGGACGCGGTCGCTCGCCTGTGCCCAGGAGGTGGCTGCCGCGGCCGTCGTGGCTGCGGAAGAGAGTAGAAAGTGGCGGCGCTTCATGAGCATTAGTTAATCACGATTCGTTCATCGATGCTGGCCGCGCCGCCTCGATTCTGGCCAGCCGCTCTGCCCGCCGCTCGCAGGAGACACCCATCCGGGCAGGCCGGAGCCGGTCAGCGGAGCCAGTTGGCATACACTCAGAGCATCATGGACCGTCGTTCCTTCCTTTCGACTTCGCTGGCCGCGCCGCTCGCCGCCCAACCCGCCCCGGCCCGCGCCAGGCCCAAAATCGCCTGTACCAGCTTTGCGTTCCATCCATTCAACACCGCGGGCGTCCCCGACGAAGCCATCGACATCATCGGCCAGACCGGTTTCGAGGGCATCGAACTGATTGTCAACTCGCGCGAGCAACTCCGCGATTACTGGACTGAGGCGAAGTGCAGTGAACTCCGCAAGCGTCTCGACCGTTGGGGGCTCGAAGTTGCCCAGTTCATCCTCTTCCAGCCCGTCGTGGAAGGCCTGACCAGCCTGGACGCAGGCGAACGCGCCCGCAACCTCGACTTTTTCGAAGAGGGCTGCCGCCTCGCCCGGCGCATGGGCGCCCCGCTCATCAATATCGTCGCTCCCTGGGCGCGCGAACTCCAGGGCCCTCAGGAATACCTGCCCCGCTATTACGATATCGAGAATCCGAAACCCGGCCAGAAGTTCCGTATCGAAGTCGCCGCTTCCTTCGATTGGGACAAGCTCTGGTCCGCCTACGTGGCCACTACCCGCGAATGTGTCGAACGAGCCAAACGCCACGGGATCAAGCTCACCATCGAGCACCACACCCACACGATGATCCACGACGCGACTTCATTCTTGCTTCTCTGGAACGAAATCCGCGACCCGGCGCTCGGGTACAACCTCGACGTCGGCTGGACCCTTGCCCAGCGTGAGTATCCGGTTGTGGCCATCCACAAGATGAAGCGCCAGTTAATGAATTTGCACATGCGTGACATTGATGGGTTGATGCGCCGATTCCCTCACATCGGCGAAGGTGTGATGGACTTCCGCCATATCGGCCAGACGCTCAAGCAGATCGGCTATTCCGGATTTCTCAGCCTGGAACAGGATAAACACCCCGGCGACATGAAAGCCACCGCCGCGCGCTACCTGGCGGTCATGAAGGAAGCCCTCGCCTGAGATTGAGTGAACTCCCCTAAAACGGGCTGCCAGGGGCCGAATTGGCGAGGCTTCTCGAAACCCGAGAGTGTGCGGACGACCGCGCAGCCGGGTGTTTGCGCGAGCGGGTGGCCACCGGGGCCGCAGTCATGAAGTGTTCGAATTCTTTATGAAGGAAGGGAGAACGATGGATCGCCGCTCGTTCCTGATCAGTCCCGTGATCACGGCTCTCGCTCAGCCGGTGGGGAAGCGCGAGGTGAGTGGAGTGTACCCGCATCTGGCCATGTTCAATTCGCAGGCCGAATGCGGGACCGGCGGCGTCGTGCCCTGGGCCGGACGCCTTTGGGTGGTCACCTACTCTCCCCACTCCCCGGGCGGGTCGGATGACAGACTGTACGAGATAGACGCCGACCTCAATCAGGTGACGAGGCCGGAGAGCATTGGCGGCACACCCGCCAACCGCATGATTCACGTTGAGTCGAAACAGCTCTTCATCGGACCTTACGCAATCGATGAGCAGCGGCGCGTTCGCGTCATCCCTTACGAACGCATGTACGGGCGGCCCACCGGCAATGCGCGGCATCTGACCGATCCCGCCGGCAAGATCTACTGCGCGTCGATGGAGGAGGGGTTTTACGAAATCGATGTCCGGACGCTCGAGGTCCGGGAGTTGTATGAAGATGGCAACAACGCAGTACGGCGGAAGGCCGCGAAGGACATCTCAGGCCCGCTCCTGCCTGGCTATCACGGCAAGGGATTCTATTCAGGGCAGGGCAGGGCCGTTTACTCGAACAATGGCGAGGTGGGCGGCGGGCTTTTGCCGCCCGATACGCCTTCAGGCTGCCTGGCGGAGTGGGATGGCCAGGACTGGAAGGTGGTCCGGCGGAATCAGTTCTGCGAGGTGACGGGTCCGGGCGGCATTGAAGGCAATGCCAACCCGGAGCGGGATCCGATCTGGGCCTTGGGCTGGGACCACCGGTCGTTGATCCTGATGTTGCTCGACGGCGGCAAGTGGCATTCCTTCCGGCTGCCGAAGGCGGCGCACACCTACGACGGCGCCCATGGCTGGAACACCGAGTGGCCGCGCATTCGTGAGATCGGCGAACCGGACCTGCTCATGACGATGCATGGGATGTTCTGGAAGTTCCCGAAGCGCTTTTCGGCGGCGAACTCGGCGGGGATCGCGCCCTGGTCGTCCTATCTGCGGGTGGTGGGTGACTTCGCCCGCTGGGGGGACCGCGTCGTGCTTGGCTGCGATGACGCCGCGAAGAACGAATTCCTGAATACCCGGCGCGCGAAAGGAAAGATCGCCGGTCCCGGACAGTCGCAATCCAATCTCTGGTTCCTCCCGCCGGCAAAGCTGGGCCAGTTGGGGCCGCCGATCGGGCGCGGCGGTGTCTGGGTCCGTGACGATGTGAAGGCCGGTGAGCCGTCCGAGCCGTATCTGTTTTCCGGATTCGATCACCGCCTGCTCCATCTGGCGCACGAGTCGGGACAGGATATGACGTTCCGGATCGAAGTGGACCGGGCGGGCAACGGACAGTGGCGGGACCTCAAGCAGGTGAGCGTGCCGGCAGGCGGCGCGGCTCATGTGCTGTTCGACGGGCAGGAACAGGGTGCGTGGGTCAGGATCAGGCCCGGTCTGGACTGCCGGAAGGCGACGGCTTACTTCCAATTCGCTTCCGAAGACCGGCGGCCGCCGGCCGGGCCGCCGCGCAAGGCCGGGAGCGCTGGAGGGTTTCTATGGGCCCGCGGCGAGGGGCGGGGGACCCTGCTTCTGGCGACGCCCGTATCCCTCTACGAACTCGATGCCGGGCTGCGGTTCATCCGCCTCCACGATCCGAAAACCCACGCCTGGATGCTGGCCAATCTCGCTCCGCCTGCTGGGATCATTGAAGCGGATGCAGCGTCTCTCGTCTACATCGATGAGGAGGAGAAACGCTGGAGGCTGCCGCGCGGGCACGCTTCCTGGGGCGCCCCGGGGGCAGGTGTGCGGATTTCGCGCGAAGTCAGCACGGAGAGGGACCTGTTCAATGCCGGCGGAACGTTTCATGAACTGCCGTCGAACAACGCCGGCGGCATCGCGGTCGTCCGGCCCGTCTGCACCCACAATCTGCCGGTGCGGGACTACTGCTCCTGGCGCGGACTGACCGTGATGAGCGGCCTGGGTGCGGATCCTCCTCCCGCGGGCGAACTGGTGCGCAGTTCTGACGGCGAGGTGATTCTCTGGCTCGGGGTGTCTGATGATCTGTGGGCGTACGGCAAACCCGTGGGTGAAGGGGGTCCCTGGCGTGGAACGAAGGTGCGGGCCGGTGCCCCTTCGGATCCCTACCTGATGACGGGGTATGACGAGAAAACGCTGCGGCTTTCGCACCGCAACCCGGCGGCTTTGCCCATCCGGGTCGAATTGGACATCACCGGGACGGGCGTGTGGGTTGAGTACCGCACTTTCGAGGTCGCCGCCGGCCGCGGCATCGAACACAGATTTCCCCGCGGGTTCAATGCCTATTGGCTGAGAACGGTAGCTGCTCAGGACGCGGTGGCGACCGCCGTTCTGACCTACCGGTAAGTGATTCCGGGAGAACTCTTATTTCCGGACTGTGCCGTTCCCTCCCGGAGATCCTGCCTGCCAGAGGCCGAGTCACGAAGCCTGCTACCTGATCACACCGGTGAGCGGCGAACTGGCGGAGGCGTACAATTTGCGCTCCATGCGGCCGGCGAGGAAGGCGAGACGGCCGGCTTCGACGCCATGCTTCATGGCCGCGGCCATCTTTTCGGCGTCCTGGGCAGCAGCGACGGCGGTGTTGAGGAGGATTCCGTCGAAGCCCATCTCCATGGCGACACAGGCATCGGAGGCGGTGCCGACCCCGGCATCGACGATCAGGGGAACTTCGGTGATCTGCTCGCGGAGAATGCGCAAGGCGGCATGGTTCTGAATTCCGAGTCCGGAACCGATCGGCGCGGCGAGCGGCATGACGGCGGCAGCGCCGGCATCGATCAGCCGCTTTGCCGTGATCAGGTCGTCATTGGTGTACGGGAGAACAATGAAGCCTTCCTTGGCCAGGATCCGCGTGGCTTCAACGAGGCCGAAAACGTCAGGGAAGAGGGTCTTTTCGTCGCCAATGACCTCGAGTTTCACCCATTCGGAGAGGCCCACTTCGCGGCCGAGGCGGGCGGTCCGGACGGCATCGTCGACGGTATAGCAGGCGGCGGTATTGGGCAGGAGAAAGTATTTCGAGCGGTCGATGTGGTCGAGCATCGACTCTTTGGTCTTGTCGGTCAGATTGACGCGGCGGACGGCGACGGTGACGATTTCGGCGCCGGAAGCTTCGTGGCAGCGGATCATTTCCGGAAAACTGCGATATTTTCCCGTTCCAATCATGAGACGCGAGCGGAACGTGCGGCCCGCGATAGTAAGCTGATCAGTCATAGCTTCATTGTAGGCCCGGGACCTGCCGGGCACACGGACGGCGAATCCGGCGCGTCCCGCCGCGAAACGGCCGGATTTGCTGCAAACGTTGGAGTTCCGCCACGGAGCTTCGGCGGGCGCGGTGTTACACTCATGAAATCCGCCATGCTTCGCACCATTCGTCTTTTTGTTCTTTGCGCCGTGGCCCTGGCCGCGGCGCCCGCCCAGGAGAAAGTCGACCTCGACGCGCTGTACCACATCAAGCGGGAGGCGCTCACGAATTCGTCGGTGATGGACCATGCCTTCTGGCTGACGGATGTCCACGGACCGCGTCTGACCGGGTCCACGAACCTGCGCAAGGCCGCCGAGTGGGCGGTGGAGCGCCTGAAGGGCTATGGCCTCTCCAATGCACGGATCGAGACCTGGGGACCCTTCGGCCGTTCGTGGCACAATGACCGTTTCTCCGTGCACCTGATCGAGCCTTCCTACGCCCCCATCGCGGGTTTCCCGCTGGCATGGACCCCGGGTACGGAGGGTGTGGTTACCGGACAGCCGCTGCATGTCGTTCTGCGTTCCGAAGCCGATCTGGAGAAATGGAAGGGCAAGTTGAAGGGCCGGATCGTGTTGACGGAGACCCCCCGCAACCTGGAGCCGTACAGCCGGCCGCTATACAGCCGCCACTCCGAGGACGATCTGAACCGGATCGCGATGCTACCGGAAGGTCTGCCTCCCACGTTCGGCCCTCAGGGCCCGGGTGGCCGGGCCGGAGCGGCGGGCGGCCAGAACATGCAGCAGATCATGGCCTTCCGGAAGAAGATTTCCGCGTTCTGGCGTGAGGAAGGAGCCGCGGTTCTGGTTCAGTATGGCTACCGGGGTGATGGCGGCACGATGGCTGGGGCGTCCGGGGGCAGCCGCGATCCGAAGGATCCGCTCAGCCCGCCGACCATCGTCATTTCTCCGGAACACTACAACCGGATTGCCCGCCTGATCGAGAAGGAAATCCCGGTCAAGCTCGAAGTGGAAGTGAAGAATCGTCTGGGCGACGCGAGCGAGGAATCACTGAACGTGATTGCCGACTTCCCCGGCTCCGGCCCCAATCGCGATGAAATCGTGATGATCGGCGGCCACATCGATTCGTGGCACTCGGGCACGGGGGCTACGGATAATGCGGCGGGGTCGGCGGTAATGATTGAGGTGGTTCGTGTCCTCAGCAAACTCAAACTGCCGATGAACCGGACTTTACGGATCGCCCTGTGGGGCGGGGAAGAGCAGGGCCTGCTTGGCTCCCGCGCCTATGTCCGCAAGACTTTCGGCGACTGGGAGTCTATGAAATTGACGCCTGAATGGGACAAACTCTCGGCGTATTACAACATCGACAATGGCACGGGGAAAATCCGGGGCATTTATCTGCAGGGCAATGAAATGGCCCGGCCGGTATTCGAATCCTGGCTCGCTCCCTTCCGCGACCTCGGGGTATCGACCGTGTCGGCCCGCAACACGGGCGGAACGGATCACCTTTCGTTCGATCTGGTGGGCCTGCCCGGATTCCAGTTCATTCAGGACCCGATCGAATACTCGACCCGGACTCACCACTCGAACGTGGACGTGTACGACCGCCTGCAGGCCGACGACATGAAGCAGATGGCCGCGATCGTGGCCTCGCTGGTGTATCACACGGCGAACCGGCCGGAAAAGCTGCCCCGGAAGCCCAAGCCGGAGCCGCGCCGGAACTTCTCTCGTCCGGCCAGCGCCAACTGAGGACGGCGGATGTCAGAAGGCTGGGGACTTCTCGCAGAGATTGTCAGCCTCCTGGCGGTGGCGTTTCTGCTCGGCATCGCAGCGCAGCGCCTTCGCCAGGACGTGATTCTTGGCTATCTGCTCGCCGGACTCCTGTTGGGGCCGTCGGCGTTCAAACTGGTCAAATCGGTCGAAGCGGTGCAGATTTTGGCCGAATTGGGCGTGGCTCTATTGCTGTTTTCCATCGGCCTCGAGTACTCCCTGACCAAGTTGAGGAGGCTTGGCCGGCTGGCTCTGGTCGGCGGCGGCCTTCAGATTGTTCTTTCCGTCCTGCTCCTCTCCGCGACGGCCATCGCGTTCGCCCAGCCTTTTCAGACGGCGGTCGTTATCGGCATGGCGCTGGCACTGAGCAGCACTGCCGTGGTGCTGCGCCTCCTGCAATCGCGCAGTGAAATGGAGAGCCCATACGGACGGGGGAGCCTTGGGATTCTGCTGATGCAGGACGTGGCGCTGGTCCCAATGCTGATCATCTTCGCGGTTCTGGCGGAGGGCCGGCGAGGCTTTGACGCGATAGCCGACCTGGGACTCGCGCTGGGCAAGGCTGCCGCGTTGATCGCGGTGTTGTACCTCTTCCTGCGCTACTTGTTCCCAATGCTGTTCCGCGATGCCTCGCTGCAAAACCTTCGCGAAGTGCCCGTGGTGTTGGCAATGGCGACCTGCCTGGGGTCAACTTGGGGGGCGCACGCGTTGGGGCTCAGTCCGGCATTGGGGGCGTTTGCCGGGGGGGTGCTGCTGGGCGACCTGCCCTACGCGAACCAGATCCGTGCGGATGCCGTTCCGTTGCGGGCGATTTTCGTGACGGTCTTTTTCGTGTCGATCGGCATGCTGGCGGTACCGCCGCAATGGGACGATGTGCCCCTCGTCCTGCTGCTGACGGTGATCATTCTGGTGCTGAAAACGGTCGCCGCGACGTTTGCGCTCCGGGTGTTCCGGTTACCGGCGCAGGTGGCCGTCCACACCGGTGTGCTGCTGAGTCAGATCGGGGAGTTTTCCTTCGTGCTGCTGAGCGACGCGGGGCGGAAGAGTTTGCTGCCTCCGGAGGTGGTCTCTCCGCTGGTGTCGGCGTCGGTGCTGACGCTGCTGCTGACGCCTTACCTGTTCAAGCTGGCGCCCGTGCTGTCGTCGCACTTCGGGATGGCGCCGGATTCGGCTCCGGCCCATCCGAAGCCCGAGCGGCGGGTGATTGTCGCCGGCTACGGGCCTTCGGGGAAGGAGGTAGTGGCGGCGCTGCAAGAGCGGAATTTCGAGCCTTACGTTCTCGAACTGAACCCCAACTCCACGGGCGGGATGGTCCACTTCGGCGACGCCACGCGCCCGGAGATTCTCGAACACGCGGGCATCCATGCCGCTCTGGCGTTCGTGGTGACCGTGCCAGATCCCCAGTTGGCGCAGACGATGGTGGCGTGTGCCCGCCGCCTGGCCCCGGATCTTCCGGTGATTGCCCGTTCGCGCTACCACCGGTTTCTGCCTGACCTGCTTGCGGCAGGTGCGACGCTGGCGGTGGACGAGGAGTCGAGCGTTGGACGCCTGCTGGCCGCGCAAGTGCTGAAGGCTCTGCCCCGCGGCGAATCGACGTCCTCCTGAAACGAAAATCGGGCAGCGCGGCTGCGCTGCCCGGAAGTGAGAAGGAGGAGTAATCGAAACGAAAATCTAGCGGCTCGACTGCCGGCGGCGAATGTAAGCCAGTCCCATCAGGCCGAAGCCCATCAGCGCGTAGGTGCCGGGTTCGGGGACCGGATTGATCACCCCGGAGAAGCTGCTCGAGAACTCGTTGGCGGCCAGATAAGCCGGACTCAGGGAACCCAGCGACTGGAAGCTGATGCTGATGTTGCCGCCGTTCAGATCGGAAGAGC
>DNFG01000210.1:0-164 GCA_003487005.1 Bryobacterales bacterium | reverse complement strand
CACCGCCGAATTCGGCGGGGAACGAGATGGCGGCCAAGCCGGTGAATGCGGCTTTCCCGGTCAACTGAATTGCATTCAGGTCGGTAAGCGTGAGGTCGCCCACACCGGACACGGCGGCGGAACTGCCGTTGATCGCGCCGATGGTGAATGCTCCGTCGATGTGG
>DNFG01000083.1 GCA_003487005.1 Bryobacterales bacterium | reverse complement strand
ACCGCCGAGGCCGACGACGACGAAGACGAGGAGGACTCACCCGCCGCCGCCCCCGCCGCCAGAAACTGTCTCCGCGTCCGCTCAGCCGAGCCCATTGCGAAGGAACCTCAGTCCTTCCCGCGCCAGCGCTTCCGGGCTCTCCGCCAGGTCGCGCCAGATGCAAGCCGCGGCGGCAATTTCCGGAATCCGCGCGCCAAAACTCTCGATCACCACCCAACCCTGGTAATCCATCTCCTTCAACACCGCAAATACTTCCGCCCACGGCACATGCCCCGACCCCGGCGCCCCCCGGTCATTCTCACAGGCATGCACGTGCGCCAGATGCCCCCCACAGGCCCGCAGCGCCGCCCCCAGCGACCGCTCCTCGATGTTGGCATGGAACGTGTCAAACAGAATCCCGTGACTCCCGCTCCCCACCGCTTCGCACAGTTCCACCGCCCGCCCCGCGGTATTCAGGAAGTACGTCTCGAACCGGTTCAATGGCTCGTTCGCAATCCGGACCCCCACCGCGGCGGCATGCTCCGCGGCGGCGGCCAAACCTTCCACCGCCCACCCCCACTCCGCCTCGTTCGGCCGCCGCCCCGGCAATTGACCCACCGGCGCGCAGAATGGCCCCAGAAAGACCGGCGACCCAATCTCGCGCGCAGTGTCCAACCCCTGCTTCAGGAAGTCCAGCGCCCGCTGCCGCGTCGTCGCGTCGTCGCTCACCAGCGACGTGTCGCCCGTCAACGCCGAACAGAACGTCACCTCCAGACCCTCGTCCCGGGCCGCCTGTCCGATCTCGCCCGCCGGGAACCCGTCGAAGGCGAAACGCGCGATCTCGATGCCGTCAAAGCCCCACTGCTTCACCTTGGGAAGCAGGGACAAATGCTCGCGGTCGAAGCCCGCGGTAAATAATAGTGTGTTCAATCCGAGTTTCATGATGACCGTCTCCGCCAGGCCCCGCGCTCTCCCGCTCCGACGCGCTGGAATCCCCGCGAGTCATCGGGACGATGGGCCTGCGTCGGTTCTATCGCACGGCCATGCCTGAAAGCAACCACCCCACCCGCGCACCGGGATCATCGTTTTCCGTTTCAAACATTAATGGCAAAAAATGTTGCATTGCGCCCGCGGTCCCCGTATACTCAAAGACGGAGAGTTGAGCTTTAGTTAACCATTTCGCTCTCCGCGGTTTTGATCAGGGGCCACTCCGCCTCAATCCTCTTGCCGGCCGGTTGCGAGGCAGACGCAACCGGCCGTTTTTGTCTCTGCGCACGGAGACATCCCCCCGCCAAAGTTCGCAAGCGCAAAAAAGAACCCCGGGGACCTGGCTCAGGTGTTGGCCCCCGGGGGTTCAAGCGTCAGCGCAAAGCCGTTTCCACCTCGTCCAGCCAGTCGGGGCGCCGCAGTACCTCGCGCGGCCGGCTGCCGTCCGGTGGACCAATCACTCCGTCCCGCTGCATCATGTCCAGAATCCGCGCCGCGCGCCCGTAGCCCAGGCGCAACCGCCGCTGCAGAATCGACGTCGATGCTTTCCCCATCTCGAGCACCACCTTCACCGCATCGCGGTACATCGGATCCTCGTCCCCGTCAAACTCCTCCGCCGGTTCGTCCTCGTCCGATGGCGGCGCAATCAGATAACTCTGGTCGTAATCCGGCGCCGCCTGATTCCGCCAGTAGTCCACCACCTCGGTAATCTCCGTCTCCGTCACGAATGCTCCGTGCACCCGGATCAGCCTTGACGACCCCGGCGGCAGGAACAGCATGTCGCCCCGCCCCAGCAAATGCTCCGCGCCCATCACGTCCAGTACCGTCCGCGAATCCACCCGCGTCGCCACCCGGAAGCTGATCCGCGCCGGGAAGTTCGCCTTGATCAGGCCAGTGATCACGTCCACGCTCGGCCGCTGCGTCGCCAGCACCAGGTGAATCCCCACCGCGCGCGCCATCTGAGCCAGCCGGATCACGCTCTCTTCCACCCCCGCGCGCTCCAGCATCATCAAATCCGCCAACTCGTCGATCACAATCAGGATGTACGGCAGCGGCTTCTCGGGCTCCGCCACGTCCGGGCCCGCGTCGTCCACGAACAACTCCAGCGGCCGCTCCCGCAACTTCTGGATCTTCCGGTTGAACTGGTCGATGTTGCGCACGCCATAGCTCGCCAGCAGCTTCAGCCGCCGTTCCATCTCCAGCACCGCGTTGCGCAGCGCGTTCACTGCCTTCTTCGGCTCCGTGATCACCGGCGTCAGCAGGTGCGGAATCCCGTCGTAGATCCCCAACTCCACCCGCTTCGGATCCACCATGATCATCCGGACTTCCTCCGGCGTCGACTTGTAGATCACCGACATGATCAGCGTGTTCAACATCACGCTCTTGCCCGATCCCGTCGACCCCGCGATCAGCAGGTGGGGCATCTTCTCCAGTTCGGAGATCCGAATCCGCCCACTGATGTCCTTCCCCATCGCGATCGTCAGCCGCGAAGAGGCCTCCTGAAACTCCGCTGATTCCAGCACCTGCCGCAGACTGATCGTCTCCCGGCGCGTGTTCGGCACCTCGATGCCCACCGTCGGCTTGCCCGGAATCCGCTCGATCAGAATCGATTCCGCCTGCAAACCGAGACACAAATCCTCGCTCAATGTCGTGATTTTTGCAATTTTGACGCCCGCGTCCGGCTTGAACTCAAACGTCGTCACCACCGGCCCCGGGTTGATCTGCACCACGTTGCCACGGACATTGAACTCTTCCAGCTTTTCCTTGATCCGCCCCGCGATCTCCTTCAGTTCGAACGAGTCGTAGGCTTCACGGCCCGCCGGCGGACTCAGCAGCTTCGTCGGCGGCAGCTGGAAACAGGTCGGCAACGTCGGCTCGCTCTGCCGTTTCGCCTTGCGTGGTTCCGGGGGGGGCGGCGTAATCGCCGCTTCGGGTTCAGGCTCTTCAAAGGCGTGAATCGGAATCTCTTCATCCCCGGCGGCAGGCGTCTCTTCCCACGGGGGCACGTCGTCCACGGCGGCGCCGCCCCCCCGATGCAGATAGGCGGCCGCTTCCTGAGCCATCACCTGATCCCGGATCGGCAATGCTCCCAGTCCCCCTGCATACGCGTACTCTTCCCGATGATCCTGCCCCGCGAACCCGCCATGGGCCGAACCCGGGCCGGCAGCCGCAGCAGCGGCCGCCAGACCCGGACTCCGGTTGTCCTGCAGGTTGTAATGCGCGACTGGCTCACTACTGGCGTAGGAGGATGTCGCCAGCCCGAGCTCAGTTTTCTCCCCCGTGTCGCGCTTCCGGCGACGCCAATGCTGGAAATGAGACAAAAGCCACCCTTCCATGGCGTCCCCGGCGGAGGAGAGAGAGAAAGTCGATACCAGATACAACGAGATCACCAGCAACGCGGCCAGCAGCAGCAGCGATCCCGTCACGTTCAGCGATGCCGTCAGCGTCGTCGCCAGCAAATGGCCGGCCACCCCGCCCGTCGCATAGCCCTGCGCGGCATCCTGGAACGGCGCCACAATCGCTGCCCCCGCCGCCAGCGCCGCCATCATCACGCTGTACCCAACCACACGCTCCAGCGGCGATCGCACTTCCCGCCGCCGCAGCCACTGGTACCCCACCATCCCCAGAATCAGAGGCAACGCCCAGGCCGCGAAGCCCACACACTGGAAGCAGAGATCCGCTAAGTGCGAACCGATCACGCCGATTGCGTTCTCCGGCGGATGGAGCGCCGTCGCTGTATTCAGGGAGGGGTCGCCCGGATCGTAGGTCGCCAGCGCAACTACGAACCCGATAGCGGCGAAGAGAAACACTACCCCCATCAGCTCCTGGAGCCGGGGGAACCGTGTCAGTATGTCCTGCCTCATTTCGCCTTACCGGCGAAAGAAAGCCAAAGCCAACACCAGTATACCGAACAGAATCCGGTATGCAACGAAAAACTGAAGATTGAACCGCTTCAGAAACCGTAAAAACAGCGATATCACCACGCAACCCGTCACCGCGCTCACCAGAATCCCCACCACGAATGCCGTCATCTCCCCCGCCGGCACCCCGCCCGCCTTCATCAGGTCACGGAACGCCAGCACAGCCGCCCCCCCGATCGCGGGTGTCGACAACAGAAACGAAAACCGCGCCGCTTCCGCCCTTTCCATCCCCCGGAACAGTCCCGCCGTGATAGTGATTCCGCTGCGCGACGTCCCCGGGATCACCGCCAGCGCCTGCGCCGCGCCGATCGACAGCGCGTCCACCCACGAAACATCCCCCAACCCGCGACCCCCCTGTCGCCGCCGGTCAGCCCAGCCCATCAAGACGCCCACCAGAATCAACATCGTTCCAATGACATACGGCGAACGCAGCGTCGTCTCCACCGCCTCCTTGCCCAGGATCCCCGCCAACCCCACCGGCAACGTCGCCGCCGCCAGCATCCACAGTAACCGCGGATTCCGCCCGATCCCTTCATCCGGCCCCAGTGCCCTCCCGCTCAACCCCTGCCCCAGAATCTGCACCCAATCTCGGAAGAAGTAGATCAAGACCGCCGCCAGAGTGCCGAAATGTAAAGCGATGTCGAATGTGAGCCCTTGATCCTTCCAGCCCGTCAGCCACGGCACCAGCGCCAGATGCGCCGAACTGCTAATCGGTAGAAACTCCGTGAATCCCTGAAGAATCGCGAGAACGATGACCTGAGACAAAGGCATAATGGGAAAGAGCCATGGTAGCGCACGCGCGCTCCGCGCTCCTGTCCTCTCTATGACCAACACCAAGATTGTTGCCACCCTCGGGCCGGCTACCTCCAGCCCGGAGATGATCGAAGAACTCATTCTGGCCGGGGTGGACGTCTTCCGGCTGAATGCCTCGCACGGCAAAGCCGAGGAGCGGACCGAAATCACGGCCTTGATCCGTCAGGCCGCCCGCGAGATCGGGACTCACATCTCGGTCCTTCTCGACCTGCAGGGACCCAAGATTCGCGTCGGCAGCTTTGAGGGCGGCCATGCCCTCCTCGTCGAAGGCGCCGATTTCACCATTACCACCGAACCCGTCATCGGCAACGCCTCGGTCGTCTCCACCACCTACTCCAATTTCGCGAGTGATGTGAAACCCGGTGACCGCGTCCTGCTCGCCGACGGCACCCTCGAACTCGAAGTCCTCGAATCCGGTGGCGTCTCAGCCCGCTGCCGCGTCAAACGCGGCGGCATTCTCTCCGATCGCAAGGGAATCAATCTCCCCGGCGCCCAGCTTTCCACCCCCTCGCTCACCCGCGCCGACATGGTCAATCTCGATGCTGGCCTCGCCTCCGGCATCGACCTCGTCGCCATGTCCTTTGTCCGCAAACCCAGCGACGTTCTCCGCCTCCGCCTCTTCCTGGAAGAACGCGGCGCCAACCTCCCCATCATCGCCAAGATCGAAAAGCCCGAAGCGGTCGACCAGATCTCCGAAATCCTCAGTGAAAGCGATGGCGTCATGGTCGCCCGCGGGGACCTCGGCGTCGAACTGCCCATGGAGAAGGTCCCCTTCATCCAGAAGTCCATCATCGAGGAGGCCCGCCGCTCCGGTAAATTCGTCATCACCGCCACCCAGATGCTCGAATCGATGATCGAGAACCCAACCCCCACCCGCGCCGAAATCTCCGACGTCGCCAACGCCATCTATGACGGCACCGACGCCGTTATGCTCTCCGGCGAAACCTCCATCGGCAAGTTTCCCGTCGAGGCTGTCCGCATCATGGACCGCACCGCCAAACAGGCCGAGGAATCCATCCGCCGCCACGGCTTCCGCGAAATCACCCAGCGCGCCGACTACGTCACCCACGCCGAAATCGTCGCCGATTCCGCCTACCAGGCCGCCAAGTTCGCCGGCGCCGCCGCCATCGTCGTCTTCACCTCTTCCGGATCCTCGGCTCGCCTGATTGCCCGCTATCGTCCCCCGGTACCCGTCTTCGCCTTTACCCCCTCCGAGCAGGTTGCCCGCTCCCTCGGCATCGTCTACGGCGTCAAACCCGTCATCGCCCCTCACGTCACCTCCACCGACGAAATGCTCGCCCAAACCGACCGGATCCTCCTCGAACGCGGCTGGGTCAAGGCCCGCGAATCCGTCGTCTTCGTCGCCGGTCAGCCCATCGGCCGCCCCGGCACCACCAACCTCATGAAACTCCACCGCGTCGGAGAATCCCGCTAACCCGCCCCAGGTCATGTCTCTCCGCGGCATCATCCACCAGGTCAGCCTCTCCCCCGGCGGCATCCCCAAACTCGCTGTCCCCGAGGCCTTCGCCGGTCCCCTCGGCCTCGACGGCGACAACCAGCGCAACAAGAAATACCACGGCGGACCCCTTCAGGCCCTCCTCCTCGTCTCCCTCGATGATTTGGACTTCCTCCGCGCGGCCGGCTTCCCGGTCGTCCCCGGCGACCTCGGCGAGAATCTCACCATCCAGGGCCTCGACTTCCGCCAACTCCGCGCCGGCATGCAACTCCGCGCCGGCGCTGCCGTCCTCGAACTCACCAAACTCCGCCAGCCCTGTGCCACCCTCGACCCTTACAACCGCCCCGGCCATCGCATCCAACCCCTCCTGATGGACCCTCTCGCCAAAGCCGGTGACCCCTCCTCCCCCTGCTGGGCGCGCGGCGGCTTTTATGCCTCCGTCCTGCAGCCAGGCCTCATCCGGCACGGTGATATCCTTGAGTTGGCCGGCCTTGCCGTCTGAGCCCCGCCCCGGCAGCGTCGCCGCGGAGACAGCCCCGATTGCTGAACCAGTCCCCCACCCCGGAACAAAACCGCGAGCAACTCGCGCTTGAGCGTGTCCTCCGCTCCGTCTCCCCCGAGTTCCGCTCCGGCCTCCAGATCCTTCTCGCCCAGTCCGCCGACCCCCACTCCGCCCTCCTCCGCACCGAGAGCTTCTGCGACCGCCACCCCGGCCACTTCCAGCACATCGCCTCCATCCCTTTCGGCCTGCAGTCCCTCCTCGCGGTCTTCTCCTCGTCCGATTTCCTCACCGAAGAAGTCCTCCAGAACCCCGACTGGCTCCTCACCATCCTCGAATCCGGCTGGCTTCACCGCATCCGTACCGGCGTTGAGATGATGGCGGAACTCGAAAGCTGGCTTACCACCGCCGACGGTGTCCCCAAACCCGTCCGCCTCGCCAGTTTCCGCCGCCGCCAGATCCTCCGCATCCTCCTCCGCGATGTCCTCGGCTTCGCCGCCCTCTCCGAGATCACCGACGAACTCTCCAACGTCGCCGACGCCCTCCTCGACGTCACCTACCGCCGCCTTCGCCTCGACCTCATCGCCCGCCACGGCACCCCCCGCCTCCCCTCCGGCGACGAGTGCGGCTTCTCCGTCCTCGCCCTCGGTAAACTCGGAGCCAACGAACTCAACTACAGCTCCGACATCGACCTCCTCTTCCTCTATCAGGGCGACGGCCAGTCCGACGGCGAAAACTCCATCTCCAACCGCGAGTTCTTCAAGAAAATCTCCACCCGTCTCACGGACCTCCTCGCCACCCACACCGCCGAAGGCTTCTGCTACCGCGTCGACCTCCGCCTCCGCCCCGATGGCCGCCTCGGCGAAGTCTGCATCTCCCTCGACGCCGCCAAAAAGTACTACAGCTCCCGCGCCCGCGACTGGGAACTCCAGATGCTCCTCAAGGCCCGCGTCGCCGCCGGCGAACGCCCCCCGGGCCGCGACTTCCTCGAGTGGGTCCAGCCCATGATCTACTCCACCACCCTCGATTTCTCCGCCATCGAGGCCATGTCCGAAACCCGCGAACGCATCAACGAGAAACTCAACGCCCGCCGCCGCTCCCAGGGCCTCGATATCAAACTCTCCCGGGGCGGCATCCGCGATATCGAATTCCTCGTCCAGTGCCTCCAGCGCGTCCACGGCGGCCGCGCCGCCTGGCTCCGCAATTCCGCCACCCTCCTTGCCCTCGTCCGCCTTCGCGACAAAGACCTCCTCTCCGACTCCGAATACTCCCGCCTCGCCTCCGCCTACCTCTTCCTCCGCCACCTCGAACACCGCCTCCAGTTCGCCAGCGACCGCCAAACCCACACCCTCCCCGACCGCCCAGACCTCCTCGCCCTCTTCGCCCGCCGCATGCCCCTCAATCTCCTCAATGGCAACCCCACCGCCGAAGAACTCCGCCGCCTCGTCAACCTTCACCTCGAACACGTCCAGGAAATCTACCAGCGCGTCATCTACGCCCAGCAACCCATCTACTACACCCAGCAAACCCTCACTCCCAACCCCCTCGCTGATCCCTCCCCTCTCGCCGATCCTGCCGACGACCGCTTCTCCGCCGGTGCCTCCAATCTCATCCGCTTCCTCGATCAGCGCGCTCCCGGCTTCGCCGCCACCGTCGCCCGCGCCCGCCTCGGCCGCTCCCAACCCGCCTTCGAACACTTCCTCGAATCCACCCTCAAGCGCGATGAGTGGATCAAAGCCCTCGACTCCGATTCCGTCCTCGCCGGCTACCTCTGCTCCGTCTTCCGTCACAGCCCCTACTTCGCTGAACAACTCGTCCGCACCCCCGAGTACTTCGAGGAACTCCGCACCCTCCGCGCTCGCGGCCCCTCCACCACGAACTACGCCGAAGTCCTCCCCCTCCTCGAAGACATCCGCGAAGTCCGCCGCTATTACCTCCAGCAGATGTTCCGCCTCCAGGCCGAATCCATCTGCCTCTCCACCCCCGTCTTCGATTCCCTCGTCCGTACCTCCGAACTCGCCGACGCGGTCATCTGCGCTTGCTATCACATCGCCATCCGCCTCACCGCCGCCGCACGCGGCCCCGAATCCCCCAACTACCAACCCGCCCGCCAGATGATGGTCATCGCCCTCGGCCGTCTCGGCATGACCGAATTCGACCTCGGCTCCGATGCCGACCTCCTCTTCATCCTCCCCGATGAAGACCTCCCCGAACTCCACTTCTGGACCCGCGTCGCCGAGAAAATCGTCGCCCTCCTCGGCGCCTATACCGGCCTCGGCACCATCTTCGCCGTCGATACCCGCCTCTGCCCCAATGGCCGCGGCGGCGCACTCGTTCAGTCCGAATCCGCGTACCGCGACTACTTCTCCTCCAAGGCCGAAGCCTGGGAAGGCATCGCCTTCATGAAAACTCGCGCCATCGCCGGCAATACCGATCGCGCCACCCGCTTCCTCGAGGAAATCCAGAAAATCGACTGGCGCCGCTACGGCCAGTCCGGCCGCTCACGCAAGGAACTCCTCCAGATGCGCCTCCGCCTCGAAAAGGAACAAAGCGCCGCCAACCCCCTCAAAACCGCCGCCGGCGGCTACTACGACATCGATTTCGCCCTCATGTACCTCCGCCTCCGCGGCGCCGGCATGTTCTTCAAAGTCCTCAATACTCCCCGGCGCATCGAAGTCGTTGAACAAATGGGCCACCTCGACTCCAACGACGCCGCCTTCCTCCGCGACGCCGCCACCTTCTACCGCGCCCTCGACCATGGCCTCCGCCTTATCTCAGGCCACTCCGAAGGCACCCTCCCCACCGCCGAAGCCCAACTCCGCCTTCTCACCCGCCTCGTCTCCCGCTGGATGCCCGAACACCTCCACGATCAACCCCTCCCCGTCGAACTCCTCCAGATCCAGAACCGCACCCGCACCTTCTTTGACCACCTCTTCAACGACAACTAGCCCCCGGCCCTCATCTCCTTCTCCTTGATATACTTGGACTATACCCGGGCCGGTATTCCACCGCGCCCGGCTCAGGCCGCTGAGACTCCAACCGGCCCCCAGGCTCCTCGATCCATCATGAAACTTCTTCCAGCCCTCGGGCTCCTGCTCGTCACCTCTGCGCTTTGCCTGGCCTCCTCCCGGCCCGAATCCCCGCGCGTAGAAGACGCCTTCCACCGCCTCTACAGCTTCGACTTCCCCGGCGCCGAATCCGCCGCCCGCCGCTATATCGCCGCCAATCCGAACTGCCCCCTCGGCCACGCCGTCCTCGCCGCCGGCTTCCTCTTCTCAGAACTAAACCGCCTCGATGCCCTCAGCTCCCCCATCAGCGAAGAGAAAGTCAAAAACCGCAAATCCCTCAAACCCGACCCCGCCGTTCGCGCCCGCTTCTGGCTCGCCGTCGCCGACGCCGACCGCCACGCCCAGTCCCTCCTCGCCGCCGACCCCAACCACCGCCTCGCCCTCGCCGCTCTTGCCATCTCCTCCGGTCTCAAGCGGGACTACCTCGCCCTGATCGACAAAAAACTCCGCCAGAGTATGGACCACATCAAGGCCGCCCAACTCTACTCCACCCGCCTCCTCGCCGTCGACCCCCTCGCCCACGACGCCTACCTCCACACCGGATTCAGCGAATACCTCATTGGCAACTTCCCCTTCTTTCTCCGCTGGGTCGTCAAAATCGACGGCGTCACCGGCGATAAACAGAAAGGCCTCGAACAACTCGAAATCGCCGCCCGCTCCGGTTCACTCATGAAACCCTTCGCCCAACTCCTCCTCGCCAGCTTCTACCAGCGCGAAGGCCGCCCCAGGGACAGCGTCCGCCTCCTCTCCGCCCTCCTCGACGAACACCCCGCCAACCACGTCGTCCGCCGCGAACTCGAAAAACTCCGTCAGCTCTCCGACTGAGGCAATCCCGCCAGCCCCAACTCCTCCGCGTTCGCCTGCATCGCCTCGATGCAGAACGCGATGTGCTCGTCCAGATCCACCCCCATCTCCGCCGCCCCCTGCACGATGTCCTCCCGGTTCACCGCCCGCGCAAACGCCTTGTCCTTCATCTTCTTCCGCACGCTCCGGGTATCCACCTCCTGAATCGAACGCCCCGGCTTCACATAACTCACCGCCGTCAGAAACCCCGCCAGTTCATCACACGCAAATAACGTCTTCTCCAGTAACGATTCCCGCGCCACCCCCGAATACTGCGCGTGCGACAGAATCGCCCGCCGGATCTCGTCATCCACCCCCCGCTCCTTCAGAATCGCTTCCCCCTTCATCGGATGGTCGGGCGCCTGCGGATGGATCTCCCAGTCGAAATCGTGCAGCAGTGCCGTCACCGACCACTTCTCCACATCCACCTCCCGCCCCTCCTGTTCGAACCGCCGCGCATACGCGTGTACGCACGTCTCCACCGCCACCGCATGCCGCCGCAGCGCGTCATTCTTTACAAATTCACAAACAATCTCCCAAGCTTCTGCCCGTGTCATGCCTCTCAACTTACCTCATTGAGAACTCCTGTGGCTCCGTGCTATTCTGTAACTGTCTAAGGCTGGGCCTGTGGCGCAGTTGGGAGCGCGCTTCCATGGCATGGAAGAGGTCGTCGGTTCGAACCCGACCAGGTCCACCAAACCCCCCTTAAATCGGCTCTCCGCCATTAATGGGGG
>DNFG01000520.1 GCA_003487005.1 Bryobacterales bacterium | reverse complement strand
CTCTCCTCCGTATTCACCCTCGAACCCGGAGACATCATCTCGACGGGCACCCCCGGCGGTGTCGGTTTCGCTCGCAAACCCCCACGGTGGTTGAAGCCGGGCGACGAGATGGAGGTCACGATCGACGGGCTTGGGACCCTCAAGAACCCGGTCGTGGCTGAAGGCTGAGCGTGTTCTCGCGGCGGACCCCCCGCAGCCTGGCCCCGAACCGGCTGTCGGAAGCGCTTGCCCGCCGCCGCCGCCAGGGTCTTCCCATCCTCGACCTGACCCGCAGCAATCCCACCCAATGTGGGATCGAACTTCCCAGTGAGGCTATCCTGGCCGCACTCGGAGATCCTCGCGTCCTCAGCTATGAACCGGAGCCCAAGGGCTGGCTTGGCGCCCGTGAGGCCGTCGCCGCCCACCATGCCGCGCAAGGGGCTCCCGTCGACCCGGATCGGCTGTTTCTCGCCGCCAGCACCAGCGAGGCGTACTCCTGGACGTTCAAACTGTTGTGTGACCCGGGCGACGAGGTCCTGGTTCCCTGTCCCTCCTATCCGCTGTTCGAGTGCCTCGGCGCCCTGGATGGCGTCGCCGTCCGCCACTACCCTCTGCTCCCCGAACTGGATTGGGCTATCGGCCGCGATGAACTCGAGGCCCAAATCACCCCCCGGACCCGGGCCATTCTCCTGGTCAATCCCAACAATCCCACCGGGTCTTTCGTTCACCACGAGGACTGGCTCTATCTGACTGACCTCGCGGCACGCCGTCGTCTGGCCATCGTCAGCGATGAGGTCTTCTTTGACTATCGTTTGGACAGGTCGGTGCGCCCGGTATCGGCACTCTGCCTCGACTCCGAGGCGCTTGTTCTGACCCTTTCCGGGCTGTCCAAGATTGCTGCGCTGCCGCAAATGAAGTTGGGCTGGATGCATTTGGGCGGGCCATCTGCCCTCGTCGCGGAGGCAGCCGAACGGATGGAATGGATCGCCGATGCGTACCTCCCGGTCAGTGCCCCAGTGCTCTTCGCCGCGCCGCGATGGTTGTCGCTGGCGTCGCAGGCGCGGGAGGCGGTGATCGAGCGCTGCCGGGCTGTTCAGGCCACTTTCGATGAGGCGTGCGCAGGCGCCTCCGTCGTCCGCCCCAGGCGTGTCGAAGGGGGCTGGAGCCTGCTCATGGAGGGACCCCGGAGTCCAACCGGTGCAGACCTGGCCCTGCAACTAATTGAAAAAGATGGAGTATTGATTCAGCCTGGGCACTATTACGACTTCGCCAATGAGGGCTTCGTCGTGGCAAGTCTGCTCACTCCACCCTTGGAGGCGTGCGCCGGCGCAACCGCTCTTCGCAGATGCTGGACCAACCCTTCAGATTTTTAGGCATCCCGCCGATCAGATAGTGTCGGGGGTTTCCCTGCAAATGAGGAAAAGTTCACCTACTCACACCCTGGCGCTGATGGTGGGACTCCTGCTTCTTGCCGGGGATCTGTCGGCGGACCGTCTGCCGTTCCGGCACTACCGCGAGGAATCCGGGCTTTCTTCGCCCTATGCGCGCGTCATCGCCCAGGATGCCGACGGTTTGATCTGGGTGGGTACCAACGGGGGGCTCTACCGCTACGATGGAGAGCTGTTCGAGTACTTCGGAAGAGCGGCCGGCTTGCCCGGGGTGCAGATTCGCGACCTGATGGTCGACGCCCGGGGGCGGCTTTGGGTGGCAACCGCGAAAGGGCTGGCTTTCCGTCGCGGTGCCCGCTTCGAGGTCGTCCCCCTGCCAGACGATTCGGGAGCGAAGCAGGCAGGCTCGCTGGACGGGACGGCGAATCACCTGTATCTGACTGGAGAAACGAGCCTGATCGAGATTGACCTCGATCTGGCCAGCAATCGTCCCCGGTTTCGCTCCCTTCCGGCTCCCGGGGGAGGACTTGTGGGCGCCGTACACGTAGACCCATCTGGCGCCGTATGGGCCGCGTGTGGCCAGACGCTCTGCAAGCTGGGACCGGATGGTCTGCGTATCGAGGAAGGATCAGGCTTGCCGACTCAGGCCTGGACCGCGATTCGGAGTGATACCCATGGAGCCCTGTGGATCCGGTCCCGGGATCAACTCTGGCGCAGGCAACCCGGGGAGCTGCAATTCCACAGGGTGGAAGGACACTTCCCCGCTCCAAACGGCATGTGCGCCCTTGGACTGTCGCCCGAAGGGCGGATTGCAGTCCCCACCGAGTTGGGTATTCTGCTCCACGACGGCGGAGAGGACTGGACGCAGATTGATGAACGCCGCGGTCTGCCTGCCGATCAGGTCGTCTACGCCTTCTGGGACAGAGAGGGAGCCCTCTGGGCCGGACTCGAAAGCTACTTCGTGGCGAGGGCGCTTGGAAACGGAGCCTGGGCCGGCTTCACCACGCGGGATGGACTGCCCAGCAATACCGTCACCTCTTTTGCCAGGGACGCGGCAGGGCGCCTGTGGGCTGGCACCACTCTGGGTTTGAGCGTGAAAACTTCAGCTGAGGCCGGACAAACCGTCTGGCAGCGCCATCAGGCAATTCCTCCCAACAGGGTCCGCAGTCTGGCCGCTGATGCCATCGGCGGTCTTTGGGTCGGGATGAACGGAGGCGGATTCTTCCGATTGGACACCTCCTCCGGCCGGGTTCACAGGTTCGGCAAGGTGGATGGTCTTGAGAATGATGAAGTTGTCAGCCTGACGCTCGACGCCGACGGAACGTTGTGGGTACCGACTCGCAATGGCCTGTATCGGACTCGCGTGGATCGCCGTCCGTGGCGGTTCGAGGTGGTCCCCGTTCCCGAGTTCGAGGGAGATTCCATCATCTACCGCGTCCTGCGAACCCGGAAGGGTGAGCTTTGGGCGGCTGGGCGCCAAGGGCTTCTGAAGCGGACGGGGGACAGCTGGCGGCAGTTCACGACGAAAGACGGTCTGCTCCACAATAACCTCGTCTTTCTGGCCGAGGATGGATTGGGTGCGCTTTGGATCGGCTACGGACCCGTAATGGGGCTGTCCCGTGTCGTGCCTGCCACTGGAGGAGGGCTGCAACTCACTCATTTCGATCAGGATTCCGGGTTGAGTTCCGACGATTTGAGCTTCATCGAGTCGGACCACCGGGGCAACATCTGGATCGGGACCGACCGCGGGGTGGATGTCTATGAAAACGAAACATTTCGCCACCTCAGCACCGATGATGGCCTAATCTGGCAGGACGCCGTGCTCGGTGCATTCATCGAAGACCCTCCAGGGACGATCTGGATCGGAACGACTCGCGGAGCATCCCGCCTTGATACGCGTCGGCTGGGGCCGAGGCCAGAGACGAGGGTCTTGTTCACAACCCTCGAAACGGCGGAGGGCGCCCTCTCTGTCGGAGAAGCGGTTTCGCTCCCGTTTGATCGACGATTCCTGCGAGTCCGATTCACGGTGCCCCAGTATCAGGGAGAACGGCAGGTCGAGTTCCGCTATCGCCTTGCAGGTGCGCAGGGGGAATGGAAGCCCACCCGGAATCGGGAACTCGTCCTCCAGGACTTATCTTCCGGTGATTATCTGTTGGAAGTGCAGGCCCGCTGGCGTGGCGGCGAATGGCGGGGTCAACCGGCGGCCCTGGCATTCTCGGTGCTGCGTCCATGGTGGGGGTCCTGGTGGTTTTTGTCTTCAGGTGTTGCCATGCTATCGGCCCTGGTGTTTCTTGCGTGGCGCCGCCGATGGCGGCAACACCTGTTGCGCCAGCGTGAATTGGAGGCGGCCGTTGCAGCCCGGACCTTCGAAATCAAGAGCGAGAAGCAGATCGTCGAGCGGCAAAAACGCGATATCGAACTGTTGCTGGAAGAAGCGAGGATGGCGTCTCAGTTGCGGGACGAATTCCTGGCCAATGTCAGTCACGAGATCCGGACACCCATGAACGGCGTGCTGGGAATGACCTCACTGGCCCTCTCGACTCGCCTCGATCAGGAGCAGCGTGAGTATCTCGAAGCCGTGGACTCCTCCGCGCGGTCCCTGCTTCACCTGCTGAATGACATCCTGGACTTCTCCAAGATCGATGCCGGCCGGCTGGAACTCGAGAGAATCACCTTCGCCCTGCCCGAATTGCTGCAGTCTGTCCAGAAACCATTTCAGATGCTTGCCCGCGACAAAGGCCTCCATCTCGGCTGTGAACTCGATCCGGCCACACCCACCACGCTGACGGGAGATCCTCACCGCCTGACCCAGGTTTTGGTCAACCTGCACTCGAATGCGCTCAAGTTTACGGAACGGGGCGAGGTCCGGCTCCGAGTTGGATTGCTGCGCAGCGACTCGGCAGGAGTCCGGCTCCGCTTCGCCGTCGAGGATACCGGAATCGGCGTCGCCCCCGGGAAAGCTGCGTCGATCTTCGAACCGTTCCGTCAAGCCGACGGTTCGACGACGCGCCAGTTTGGAGGGACGGGTCTGGGTCTTGCGATCTGCCGGCGGTTGGTGGAAGCTATGCACGGTTCCATCGGAGTGCAGAGCCGTCCAGGCGGAGGCAGTATCTTCTGGTTTGAAGTCGAATTGTCCGTTGCGGACGAAAAGACGCAAGTTCCGGCGAACCGGATTGAACCGGGGCAGCAGTTGGAGGGACGGCTGCTGCTTGTCGAGGACAACGATATCGGGCGAAGACTGGCTGCCCGTCTGCTGGAGAAGCAGGGATGTGACGTCGCGGTTGCGTGCGGTGGGGAGGAAGCTGTCGCGCTGGCTGGGCAGGAGGACTTCGACGCGATCCTGATGGACCTTCAGATGCCCGGCTTGGACGGATTGGAGGCCATTCGGCTCATCCGGGTCATCGACCAGGAGAGGGGGCGCCGGACACCCATTATTGTGCTGACTGCCAACGCCGGTGAACTCAACCGCAGCCAGTCGCTCGAAGCCGGCGCTGACTACTTCCTTTCAAAACCCCTCGACCTGGCTCAACTGCAAAGCGTTCTTGCAGGGGTCCTGAGAGCGGTGGAATCCAGGCAACAGTAAATCGGACCTGTTTGACTTGTTTTCGACTGGCGCGATACACTGCCCACAGAGGCGTTCAAATGACCGTGCCAGAGACCTCCACCGTGACCGAAACCCCTACTTCGCAACTTCCCGTTCTGCTGCTGATCGGCCCTCCGGGCTGCGGCAAGGGCACCCAGGCTGAAAGGCTCGCTGCCCACCTCAATATCCCCGCAATCTCGACAGGGGAGATGATCCGTGGTGAGATCAAGGCGGGGACACCGCTTGGCAAGATCGCCGCCGGGGTGACGATCACCGGAGGACTGCTATCGGACGATCTGGTCAATCAGATCGTGGCCGCACGAATCGCAAAGTCTGACTGCGTTGGCGGCTTCCTCCTGGATGGGTATCCACGCTCGATCCAGCAAGCGGACTACCTGTCGAAACTGTTGCAGGAAAAAGGCTTACCTCAACCGACGGTTGTCCACATTGACGTGCCCTCGGCACAGCTGATCGCCCGGACCTGTATGCGGCGCTTCTGCCCCCAGTGCGGCCAAATCTTCAATCTGCTATCCCATCCGCCAAAGACGGAAGGCGCCTGCGACCAGTGTGGAACCATACTCGCCCAGCGCGCTGACGACTGTGAGGATACAGTCCGGCACCGGTTGACCGCCTACGAAAAGACTACTTCACCTCTGATCGACCACTATGCCGCGGGCAAGTACCGGCGAGTCGACGGCACTGGAGGGCCGGAGGTCGTCTACGCCTCGATCCTGGCGGCTCTGGAATAGCCAGCCCAAGCACTGTCAGGTAGTTAGCGCCCCGGTTGCTCTATGGTGACCGGGGCTTCCCTATTTATTCGCCGCATAGTACTATCTTTCCTAATCCTGACCCCCCGCAAAGGAGTACTAGGAATCACCCCCTAGCGGGACTAGTAACAAACCTTAACCTCTGTGATCCTGAAAATACCTCAGATACGCCGTTGACGCGTCCCCTGGGGAGCCTGCCCTGCTTCGGAGGAATTCGAGAATGCCCGTTGGAAGACCGCGCGCCGACCGCCAGTTGGCTCCCTGCCGGGAAGTGGGTTTGACCTGCCACGAATGCGTGCGACAGAGCGCCCAGCAACTGGCGCAGATCTCCGAGGGGCTCTCTGCGGGGCGCGTCCGTCAGATGTTCAACGCCCTATATCCTGCGCCGAACTGCCTGCCCATGGCGGGCGCTTTCGTTCAGATCGTGCTGGAGCAGCAGGGCTCCAGTTGCTCAGCGCGGCGGCCACTCACCGCCCAAGTCCTCCCGGCGAGAGTCCACGCGGCGGTGGCGTAGCCGGTTCAGCGAATTTCACCGAATCAAGTGGTAGGACTCCTGCCGGGGCAGGGTCCAGCGAACTTTCCCCGCCGCGTCGATCTGCGCCTCTTCTTCCATCCCCACAAACAACTCCCGGCCCCCCCATTCGGGGAGGGCGAAGCGGATGCCGAGTTCAATGGAGAACCAGGTATCGGGCAGAACGGGCAGGTCGCCCAGTGCGGGCACGCCCTCCTGGCGATCCCAGAGTCCGATGAGTGGGCCTGCCCCGTGGCCGTGGTCCCCAATGGGGTGAGAATACACGGTGCCATTGATGCCCTCCTTGCGCATGGCGGTGAGCGTCGAGGCCAGAATTTGATTGCCGGAGCGGCCTGGGCGGAGATTTTCAAGGACGAGGTCCTGCAGGCGCTGGGCTTTGGCCAGGGCGGCCTTGATGCCCGCCGGCGGTTCAGTTTCGCCGGGCCGCAGCACGTACCCCATGTGTTGGGTGTCTGTCTTAAGACCGAAGGCGCCGAGGCCAAAATCGACGTGCAGGACGTCGCCACGATTGATCACCACGGGGCCTCCCTCGGCAAGGGGACTCGTTGCGGTCTCCACCTGGGGTTTCTGCACCCGGAGTGAGGGCTGAAACCAGGTCTCGTATCCGAGGGTGTGGGCCTGCTGGCGAAGCCACCAGATCACGTCCTGGTTGGTCGTTCTTCCTGGGGTAATCACTTCGTTCGAGAATCCCCTGCGGATGAGCCAGTGGGCCGCCTGCATCAGCCCTCGGTAGGTGCCAGCCATTTCCGGCAATCGAACCGAGAGATACTCAACCGGCAGCGCCTCGGCCCCGACAGTGCGAGCCATCCATTCCGGGCCGAGCGCGGCGCTCAAGCGCTGATATTCGCTCGCGGAGAGGCCGTCGGCAAAGGCATTGGACGGAGAGACATTGATGCCAATCGTCGCCGGTTTGCGGTCTTCGATGATCTTGCGGAGAGTTGCCCACTGTGCGTCATCGGGAATCTCCCGGGCCGGATCGGCGGGGTCACGATAGACCTGGTAGAGCCCGCCTTGCGACCCGCCGCCCAGCGCCAGCCGTTCAACCCCGGCGGTCGGCCCCCGGTCGTGAAAGATGTAGATCGTTCGTCGCCGCGCGGCAAATGTGGTTGGGGGCACGAGGGCGCGGAAGACGGGATCCTCGTTATATTCCCGGCAGATGACGAGCCACATCGCCACTCCGTGTTTGCGCATCAGCGCCGGCAGGACACGATCCAACCGTTGCCGGAGCCAGTCGTGCTGGATGCGGGCAATCTCTCGAAGGGGCGGAAGCCGGTAGGGCGGTTCAGGTTCGACCGCTGGGGCGAGACTGGCGGCCAGAAAGAAAAGGGTGGTGACCGTGGCGCGTTTCACTGTCCCATCATGCATCGAATTCACGTCCCGGCGAATCCGCACAGGTGTGGCATTCTGGATTGAGTTGATGGAATTGCTGGCCGCCGGCGGACTGTTCGGGGCCATGCTGGCGCTGCCGGCGCCAGCCCGGCAGCGAAATTTTGGATTGGCGTCAGCATCCGCTCTCGTACTTGTTGGAGTGGGCCGGGGCTTTCTCTGGGACTGGAGTCCGGTTCACCTGATGCCGGTAGCCGCCGGAGTCCTCGTTGCGGCTATGGCTTGGCGGAGATTGCGCCTCGGTATGGGAATGCTGGCGGTAGCATACCTCGCCTGGATTGCACAGCGCGGGTGGTAGGACACGCTCTAAAATGGCTTAAGGCCGCGAATCAAGCTCAGGGTCCCGGCGCCCCGGGCGCTCTCCACCCCATGTGCGGCGGTCCATTTCTTCCCGTCCTTTGAGGGCACCACCGAGCCCACATATCGGGCAGCATCCTTCTCCGTGCCCATAAGAATCACAATATAGCCGCGATCGGGATAGCCGAGAGCGCGGAATTGAAGCTCACCGGCGTCCTGTTTCCAGCGGTCCTCCGCGGGCGTGCCCAAACGGCGGACTATGGCGTGGTAATCGTCTTCGCGCGTCAGTTCGAGGTAGCCCTGGTCCTTGCCGACGTAGGTGGGCCGGGCATCGGGCGTCAGCCGGACCAAGGCCCAAAACAGCAGGCCAACTATCGCTATACTGCTGAATGCAAATAGAATCAGCCGGGTGATTTTATTCTCAGTCCGGTCGCCGCCGCGACCGACCATTGCTTCAAACCCCTTGGGTCCGGGTGTGGGCTCTGGCGAACCGGGCATTCGCAAAACAGGCCGGATCGGCGGGGCGGGCATCGCTCGAACCTTCCGCTCCGTGGGCCAGACGCTGCCGGTTCGATACTCCAGTTCACGCGTCAGGCCGACAATCATCACCGGTTCATCCACTTGCGCCAGCGATCCGACCAACTTGCGGGGGATGGGAACTTCCAGATCGGTCTTCGTATTGCGGACCACCAGTTCAGACCAGGTGGCCTCCCGAAGCCGCCATTCATTATGTTCGACGCCGAGGATCGGCGGATAGAAAGAGAACGGGCGATCCGCGAGTTCATCGTGCAATGGCGCCGGAGGGGTGGACATGCTTTCTCTTGGCCCCATCATAGCCCGTTTACAGGGTTCCCGGTTTCCGTTCTGGGTCCCAAAATGGGATTGTCGTGCTCTTCTGGTGTTAGTTGACGCGATTTGAGGGGCCAGAATCGGGGACTTTGGGCCAGAAACGCCATGGCCCACGACATGCAATGGTCCAAGATGATGGTCGAAGGGCAACTAAACAAAGAAGCTCCCGTGCTTGGAGCGGACGACGCTGCAAAGCTGAGGATGCTCGTCGAAGGGGAGCAGGCGCCGTACTCGCGGGACCGGTTCAACCTGCTTCGTCTGGAAGATGAACTGGACCGTGCGACGGTGGTCCCACAGTCCGAACTGCCACTGGATGTCGTCCGGATGCACTCGCGGGTTCGACTGAAGGATCTGGAAACGGGAATGGAATTGAACTACGTGCTGGTCTATCCGCACCAGGCTGGCGCGCTGCCGGGGGCGATTTCGGTGGTCGCGCCGGTGGGGACTGCGCTGCTGGGGTTCAAAGCGGGTGCGGAAATCGAGTGGGTAGTGCCCAAAGGGACCCGGAGGCTGAAGGTCCTGGCAGTGCACCTGCCGCCGGAACGGTTTTCCGGGCAGTGGGTGGCTTAGGAGGCGCGCAAGGCGTCACCCCTTCGCTCGATCGCGCGGGGTGTCCAGAGGCCGGGCATCCAGAAGTCCTGCCAGCCGAGGTCAAGTTCCCGGGCGATGCGGATGCCGTATTCGGAGCGTTTAAGGTCCTCGGCGCCGGCATTGTTGGTGCCGAAAGTGAATTTGACGCCGGCTTCCTTCGCCATGCGTGCGAAGGCTGGGCTGGGGAGTTGGTAGCGGTCGTTGAGTTCGAGTGCGATGTCGTTGCGACGCAAGGCGTCGATGACGCGCTTCATTCTGGTTTCGGTCCAGAGGCGGTCATAGTCAGCGGCCAGGACCTCGGGAAGGAAGGTCGGATTGACGTAGATGTCGACGGGTTCAGTATCGAAGATGGCGGTGGCGCGGCTAACCAGGGTTTCCATGAACTCCTGGGCGTCGGGGATCTGACCGACCTCATCGGCAATCCAGAGGCGCATGCGGCGGCCGCGGTTGTCGGTCCAGGTCATGGAGTCCGTGAAGATGTAGTCGAACAGGGCGGCGGCTTCGCGGGAGAACATCTGGGTCCATTCGCGGCCCTCGGCCTGCATGGCAGTGAAGACCGGCTGGTTTTTCATGGATTCATGGAACGAGCGCGCGCCGGCATCGTTCTCCACCGGAAAACCCTTGCCGCAGTTGACGGCGATGCCGTAGAAAATGCCATCTCGGCGCGACTGCCGGAGCATTTGGTCGAGAGTGAGAGTGCCTTTGATGTGAGTATGGAAATCGACCATTGGGATATTGCGAGCGCCGAGAGTGAGGATGTCGCGGAAGGTCTGATCGACTTCCGGAGCGGGGGCGCCTGCATCCGCGGAATCGGGCAAGGCCCGGACGCGAATCTTGCGGAACCAGGCCCTGGAGCCAGGATCATGGCACTGCAGCGCGAAGGTCCCGGAACCCAGGACGCGGCCCCTTTCACTCTCGCCGGCGACGACCGGGGGCGTTGGTTCGACAAAATCGACGGTCTGGATGCCGTTCACCCAGGCCTGAACGCGCTTTCCGGCGACCTGGACACGAAGAGAAGTCCATTCATCGTCGCGGGCGAGGGGTTTGTAGACATTGCGAACGCCGTAGAGCGAACCGGTTCGCTTGTTCTCCCTGTAATTGCCCTCACCGGTTGCGGTGTTGTTGATCTGGATCTCGAACCCCTTCTCGGGCCAGCCTTTCTCCTGGAACTGGGTGTGGAAGAACACGCCGGAATTACAGTTGGCGGCGCTTTTGACCTCGATCTCGAGTTCGAAATTGCGGAATCGGGCAGTGTCTCCGGCGCCTTCGAAAAAGAGGTGGGAGCGGGGTCCGTCGGCGAAAAGGAGCCCGTCGCCAGTGACTTTCCAGGATTCTGGATTCTCGCTGGCGCGCCAGCCGGCGAGGCTGCGGCCGTCAAACAGTTCGCGCCAGTCCTCGCCCGAGCGGCAGGAGGTCAGAGTGATTCCAGCGGCACCGGCAAGCCAGGCGCGACGGGTCATTTCGGAGTTGGACATCGGATGCCTTTCCCTCCGAGTATATCGACGACGCTTGGCCCTGTCGCCGCCAGTGGATAGAATGACGCCATGGTGAAGCTGTTCTTCCTCTTTCTTTGCTCCTTTCCGCTGTTCGCGGTGTCGATGATTCTGCACAACGGCCGGGTGGTCACGCAGGACTCTCAAGGCTCGATTCATCAGGCGGTTGCAGTCCGGGACGGCCGGATTGTAGCGACTGGTCCCGACGCGGCCATCCTGGCGATGCGGGAGGCGGGCACGCAGGTGATCGATCTGGGCGGACGGATGGTGCTGCCCGGGTTGATTGACCCCCATGTCCACGCGCTGGGTGGCGCACTTTCTGAGTATCGGGAGAAGCTTCCCCCTCTGGATTCCATAGCTGCGATCCAGAAGTGGATTGTCGAGAAGGCGAAGTCGACGCCGAAGGGTGAGTGGATCGTGGTGCCGCGCACGTTGCCTCCCCGGCTGCGCGAGATGCGGATGCCGACGCGGGCGGATCTGGATGTGGTGAAGACGCATCCGGTGGCGTTTGACGGATCTTACGTCTGGAGCGCGAATTCGATGGCGCTGGCGATCAGCGGCATCACGAAGGACACGCCCAACCCGCCTGGCGGCGAGGTTGTGAAAGGACCGGACGGCGAACCGAACGGAATTTTGCGGGCGGCCTCGGGGCTGCTGAAAGGCGTGCGGACGTCCAAACCGTTTACGGAGGAGGAGCGCCTGGCGGCGCTGGAGAAGATGCTGCAGATCTACGCCGAGGCGGGTTTGACCACGATCGGTGATCGGGCTGTGGGGCCGGCGGATGTCGCACTCTTTGAAAAGTTGCACCGAGACAAGCGTCTGGCGGTCCGGACGGTCCTGACGTGGCGGATCAACACCAACAGGCCGATGCCGGAGGTCCTGAAGGAGATCCGCGAAAACCCGTGGACGACGAATCAGGGCGATGAATGGTTGAAGTTCGGCACGTTTAAGGTCACCCTGGACGGTGGACAGTCGGTCGGAACGGCCTATCAGCGGATGCCATATGGACCGTTCGGGCGGCAGTTGTACGGGCAGACCAACCCGGATGCCCGCGGCACCCTCTTTGTCGAGCCTGATGATCTTTACACGATCTTCGCGGCGGCGCGCGACAAGGGCTGGCAGCTGACCTCCCACGTGCAGGGCGGGTCGGCCATCGACATTCTGCTGGACGTGTTCGAACGGCTGGACAAGGTCAAGCCGATCGCGCCAACCCGCTCCCACGTGATGCATGGCAGCTTCATGAGTCCGGACGCGCTCCAGCGGATGAAGCGAATGGGTATCGTGGCGGATGTGCAGCCCCACTGGCTCCACCTGGACGTGCCGGCGTTGCGGCGGGTCTTTGGGCTGGACAACATGCGCTGGTTCTTCCCGCTACGGTCGATGATCGAGATGGGCATCGTCACCGCCGGAGGCAGCGACCACATGATCGGTCACGACAAGGATAAAGCGGTGAACCCCTTCAACCCGTTCTACGGAATGTGGATGTCGATCACGCGGCGGACCACGGAGGGGCAGGTAGTCTATCCGGAGGAGTGCGTCACGCGTGAGCAGGCGCTCAAGATGTTTACCATCTGGCCGGCCTACATGATCTTCGACGAGAAAGTAAAGGGAACGATCGAGAAGGGCAAGTATGCCGATTTGACTGTGATCGACCGGGACTACTTCAAGTGTCCGGAGGACGAGATCAGAGAGATCCAGCCGGTAATGACCATTGTCGGCGGGCAGATCCGGCACCGGAAAATGTAGTTGTGGCGGCACGATCCCGGCCGATGCGCGAAAATGGCTCGGTAGGGAGCTGACCCGATGATCATCCAGCGTGTGATATGCACGGCCGTGCTGTTCGCCTTGTGCGGGTGTGGCCGGGGCATGCCCGGGCACCCGGAGCCTGGGCCTCGCCCGAAGTTGTTGACGGTCCACAAACTTGCGGACTCGTTTGGCATCTACGACATGGACTCGGGCGTTCTCGAAACGGAGATCCCGACAAGCGTGAAGCCGCATGAGTTTGCGTTGGGGCCAGACGCTCGTTATGCGTTTATCACCGATTATGGTGTGGACACATACACGGACGAAGGCGAAGGCGGCAACACGATCACCATCATCGACCTCCACGCACGGAAGGTGGACGGCACCATCTCGACTGGAGAATATCGCCGCCCGCACGCCATCGAACTCCTGCCGTCGGGTTTGTTCTATGTGACAACCGAGAAGCCGGCCGCGCTCCACGTTGTGGATCCCAAGGCACGGAAGGTATTGCACACGATTCCTGTGGAGGGACAATTGCCCCACATGGTCTATGTGAAGCATGACGAGTCGAAGGCGTGGACGGCGGACAGCGGATCCGGGACGGTGTCAGTGATCGATCTGAAAGCACGCAAGCAGATTGGGACGATCGAAACTGGGGGAGTGCCAATGGGGTTCGCGGCGCCGAAGGACGAGTCGGAGTTATTCCTGGCCACGCGGGAAGGCAACGAGATCGTGGTCCTTGACCCTCGGGCTGACACAGTGAAGGAGCGGATCACGATGCCGGGGCGGCCGGGCCGGTTGCTGATGTCGCCAGACGGCAAGTCCCTGCTTGTGGCCTGTATCGGGTCGGACGAAGCAGTGCTGCTCGACGCCTCGACGCGGAAGGAACTGGCACGGGCGGGTCAATTCAAGCGGGCGGAGGGGATGGCGATGCATCCGGCGGGGCAGTCGTTCTTCCTCGCGGCGCAAATGGACAATCGCATTGTGCGTCTCTCTCTGCCGGACCTGAAAGTCATGCAGAAGATTGAGACGAAGGCGAAGCCGGATCCGATCGTCATTTGGACGCCGGCACGGTAGCCGGGGCTGACCGGGCACGCTCCAGAATCTGCGAGCGGAGCCAGGCCAGGCCCAGATCGCCGTGGCGACGCTGGTGCCAGACCATGGCGAATTCGAACTCGGGAAAACTGACGGGCAGGGCGCGAAGTCGAATCGGCTGACAGCGGGCGTGAATCCGGGCAAGGCGCTCGGGTACGGCGGCCACAAGTTCGGTCTGGGCGATGACGGGGAAGATGGAAGCGAAGTGGGTCGTGTAGCACGCAACCTGCCGGGTCTGGCCGCGCCCAGCGAGAATGCTATCCATCAAGCCCGGGCCACCGCGCCGGTAGAAAACCGCTGCGTGACGTTCGGCGAGAAAGGCTTCGCGGGTGACCGAGCGGCCCCGAAGCCGGGGATGGCTGGCGGCCGCCACGCACACATTGCGCTCGCGCCAAAGAACCTCGCTCAGCAGGGCCCTATGCGGGGCGGGGGCGGCTCCGTAGAATCCGAGCGCGAGGTCGAATCGGCCCTCCTCCAGGTCGGCCTCGGGTGGCAGAAACAGGCTTTCCACGCGATAACCGCGCAACACGACGCGCGGCGCAGCTTGGGCGATGTTTTCCAGGAGTCCAGGCAGGACAAGAGCCTCGGCGTAATCATTCAGCCCGATCGCGAACTCACGGGTTGCACTCGCGGGATCGAATGCGGGCGGGGGCGCAAGGAGACGCCGTACGCCGGCAAGGGCGGCAACAGTCAGGGGTGTGAGCCGGGTACCCTCCTCGGTCAGTTCCATCCGCGTCCCCCGCCTTTGGAGCAGAGGATCGTCGAGCAAAGCACGCAGCCGGCCAAGTGCATTGCTCATCGCAGGTTGGCTGAGACCCACCCGGCGAGCTGCGCGGGTCACACTGCGTTCTTCGAGCAGGGCTTCGAGGGCAACCAGGAGATTCAGATCGATGGAAGAGAGATTCATCTGATGAATGGGTATCATATCAAGCATCCATAGAACGAATATCGGGAAATGACGTTTAACCGGGTGAGAGGTCAATCACCATGAAGCAGATAACGACTCGCGCGGCACTCCTCGCGATCATCGCAGTGGCGGCCCTGATGGCCGTGGATGTTTCACCGGCGGAAACAAAGTTGCTGGCGCTATTGAAGGCGGCGGACGACGACGAGGCCGCTGCCCGGTTTGTAGAGCAGCACTTCGACCAGGGTCACTTCCAGCATGCGCCGGCAGAGTCCATCGCCCGGCAGATCCGGGCGATAGCGAAGCAGGCCGGAGAACTGAGAATTGTGAAACTCACGCCGCGGGGGACGGATCAGGTGGAAGCGGTGCTGGGCGGTTCGAAAGTCAGGGGACAGTTGCTGATGCGGCTGGCCGTGGCGGCGGAAGCGCCTCACCGGATCAAAGGTTGGGGCACGATGCCGGCGTTTGGACCCGAAGTGGATGAACTTCTGGCCGCGGGGGCTGCGACGGAGGCGGAGCGATTGGCGCGGATTCGAAGGGCTCTGGAGTCGGCGGCAAAGATCCATCGTTTTTCGGGCGCGATGCTAATTGCTCGAGGGGAGAGTGTGCTGTTCGAGGCGGCATTTGGCGCAGCGAGTCTGGACCCGCCGCAGGACAATACGTTGCGGACGATGTTCCACCTCGGGTCGATGCCCAAGATGTTCACGGCAATTGCGGTCCTTCAACTGGTTCAGCAGGGCAAGCTGAGGCTCGATGTCCCGATCTCAGAGTATCTGCCCGACTACCCGAACCAGGAGCAGGCGCGCAAGATCACGTTGCACCATCTCTTGACGCACACTTCCGGACTGGGCGATTATTTCGGCCGGGAGTTCGACGAAAAGAAGGGAACGATTCGCAGACTGGAGGACTACTACCAGTTCTTCGCGGCCAAGCCATTACGCTTCGAACCGGGCGAGAGGTGGTCCTACTCGAATGCGGGCATTCACCTGGCTGGGATCGTCGTGGAGAGAGCCGCCGGGATTTCGTATTACGAATATGTCCAGCGGCACGTTTTTGACCGGGCGGGAATGAAGTCGACCGGGAACAACCGCGTCGAGGAGCAGGTGCCGGGGCTGGCCACCGGCTACACCCGGTTCAACACGCCGGATGTGTTCAATGTAGAACCGGCAACACGGAGCAATCTGGAGACGCTGCCACCGCGAGGCGGACCGGCTGGTGGTGGTTACTCGACCCTGGGCGATTTGCACTCCTTTGCCCGGGGGCTGCTGGCCAACCGGTTGCTGGATGCAAAGCACACGGAGTTGCTGACAAGCGGCAAAGTGGCGGTCCCGGGAGCGGCGGGCGCGAAATATGCCTACGGGTTTGAGGAGATGCCGGTCGGCGGGGTGAGGTCGATCGGCCACTCCGGTGGGGCACCGGGCATGAATGCCATGCTGCGGATCTTCCCCGAATCGGGGCTGATCGTGGTCATTCTGTCGAACTACGATCCTCCGTTCGCGCAGATCTTCGCGCAGCGCGCGGCGGAACTGATGGCGCGGCCCTGAGCCGCGCCATCAGTGGGCCTCGAGGGGTTTGGTCGAATTGATGAAGGGCCAGATCAGGACGCCGAGGCCGTAGGCGCCAGCCATCGTGTAGAGGAAAATGTCCCAATCGTTGCTGAAGCGGGCGAGGATGATGCCGCCGATGGTCGGGGCCAGAATACCGGCGAAGTTGCCCATCATGTTCATGGAGCCGGAGACGGTGCCGGCGTACTTCCCGCCGATATCCATGCACGCGCCCCAGGCGCCGGGCATGACGATATCGTTGCAGAAGCTGGCGAAGCCCATAGCGAGCATGCAGTAGAAGGGGTCCTTGACCTGGATGACGATGAGCATGAAACTCATCGCGCCAGTGAAGCCCAAGGTGCCCATGATGCGGCGGGCGCGGTCCACGGAGCCAACACGCAGGGCGACGTACTTAGAGAGGAAGCCCGCGAGGAGCGAACCGAAACCGCCGAAAAGCAGGGGGAAGATGGCGAACTTGGCACTCTCGGCCATCGTGAGGCCGCGGCCTTCCTGGAGCCAGGTGGGCAGCCAGGTGATGTAGAAGTACCACGGGTACGAAATCAGGAAATACTGCACCCAGAGCAGCCAGACCGAACGGCTGCGGACGAGCTTGCCCCACGGTACATCACCATGGCCGGCGGCGGTTCCCTCGGCGCCCTGCAGAAGTGCGAGTTCGGCCGCATTGACGGAGGGGTGGTCGGCGGGGTTATCGCGGAACCAGCGATAGAAGAAGAAACCCCAGACGAGGCCGATCAGGCCGAAGATCAGGAAGACCTTGTGCCAGCTCATGTGGGTGAAGAGAAATGCGAACAACGGCGGCGTGAAGGCGCCGCCCCAGCGGGCGAAGCTCCAGAGGATGCCTTGGGCGCGGACGCGTTCATGGGTTGGGAGCCATGTCGTGAATGCCTTCGTCAGGTTAGGGAAACAGCCCGCTTCGCCGGCGCCGAACAGAAAGCGGGTGACCCACATCGAGGTGAAGTTCCACATCCAGCCGGTGGCGGCGGTGAAAAACGACCACCACAGGACGATCCTGAGCAACACGCGCCGCGGGCCCATCCAGTCGCCCATCCATCCGCCGGGGATTTCAAACAGGGCATAGCTCAGGGCGAACGCCGAGAAGATCAGGCCCATCTGCTCCTTGGAGAAGCCGAGTTCGCGGGAAATCTCGGGCGCGGCCTGAGAGATGGCCACCCGGTCGATGTAGGCGAGGATCGCGAGCGTGACAGCGAAAAAAACCACCCAATACCGGGCGCGGGTGGGCTGTTGTGAAGGAGACGCGGGCGGCGTGGGCATGAGCAGTTATCCCATCACATCGCCGGGCTCCGGGGCAACCGGGCGCGTCTCGGCGTCGATCCAGTCCAGGTAGGCGGGCAGGCCGGCGGCCACCGGTACAGCGAGGATCTCGGGAATCTCATAGCTGTGTATAGTGCGGATCGCGGCCTCGACCTCGGGGTACAGCGCGGCGTGGGTCTTGATCGTCAGGGCCCACTCTTCGGCCTGCTCCACCTTGCCTTGCCACCGGTAGAGGCTCCGGACTCGTGGCGTGATGCCCACGCAGGCGGCGAGCCGGTTCTCCACCAGATGCCGGGCGACGCGTCCGGCCTCCTCTTCACTTCCGCACATAGTCAATACGAGCAGCTTGACAGTCAACGCAATTTTCCTCGCATTTCTGGACACACGCCCGCAAAGGGTTTATAAAGTATCTTAGGCGACAATTTCGCTTCCATGACACCGCTCCTTCGTAACCTCGCCGTCCTCGCTGCCCTGGTCACCGGTGTCATTTACGCGTACACCCAATTGACCGGCCCCAAGGGAATCGCCGCCATTCGCGCCAGCCATGCCGAAGTCGAGCGGATGGAGAAGGAAAACGAGCGCGTCAAGCGTGAAGTGGAGCGCCACAGGAAGTTCATCGACGAGATTTCGAAAGATCCCGAACTCCGCAAGCAGATCATCCGCCAGCGCTTCGAGGTCCACGAGCCCGGCAAGACCACGATTTACGACCGCGATTCCAAGCCGCAGTCGCCCGCCGCGCCCCTCCCTTAGCCTCGCAGGTCACTCCACCAGCCGCAACAGCCCAAACTTCTCCGGTGTGTGGTAGTTGCGAACCATCACCGGTTGCCATGCAATGCCCGTCCGGCGCGGGCCGGGCCCCTGGAGTCGATAGAAATTCGTCCGGAATTCGGTGCCCACACCCACAGCCTTCCCCGTGATGGATTGAACCGGCACCTTCATCGCGCCGTACCAGATCTTCGCTTTCTCATCCAGGCGCGCCGCCACGGTGAACCCCGAGTTCCACAGCCAGCCACCTTCCGGTAACGGATTCTTCCGGTCGATGTCCAGGTCCACCCACTCGCCGCGCGGTGAGACCTGATACTCGCGGTAACGCCAGATGTTCTCGAAATCGGCGCCAATGAAGACCTCCGCCACGTCCCACTCCCACAGCTTGTTCGTCTCCTCACGGGCGGTCCATTCCGGCTTCAGATGCAACTGTTCGTAAGGGCAGATGAACAAGAAGTAAATGTGTCCGGGAGTCCAGCGCGAGCGGATTTCCGTGCGGTGCCCGGGCACCGGCTCCGCCAGCGCATTGCGATCAGCGATCACCGCCGGCGCGCCGCGCCACAGTGCCGAATCCGGGTCGGCGTTCAGATCCATCTCTGACGCCAGCCTTCCGCTGAGCGCCACGCCGGCCGGTTGCGACCAACCCGCTCCCGCCAGCATCATCACCATCAGCAGTAATCTTTCCAATCTCATGCCTGTTCCTTCCGTCTTTCTTGACAAGCGCGATGAACTGGAGCGCTCCGAATTCCAGTATGGCCTCGAAGCGGGGCGTCTTGCCGTCTCTCTCGATCTGTTGACCGACGCCCTCGTGATGGTCGGCCAGCATGGCGTCTATTGCCAGTCTGCCCGGCAGCCCGGAAAACCCGCAATGGACATCCAGATCATCCAGCAGCACCTTGAGCAATCAAAGGAACTGCTCCGTTCTGTGATGGACGAACTCCGCAAGCGCTAAGGCCGGATTTCGAACGTCAAACTGGCCCAAAAACTCTCCCAATCGGCCTTTTCGCGCTGCTCCAGCCTCACCATCTTGATTGTGTGCAGCTTCCAGGCGCCGCCTGTCTTCAATGTCACCGATCCGCGGCCCTGCGCGTCTGTCATCAACTGCTGGGCGCCAGCCGTGCTCGCCGCTTCCATCGCCATGACGCCTGCCGGCTTTCCCTGAAACAGCACCTGGAACCGCAATGTGCCGCCCGGCTTCACCGTGGCGGGATCCTGCAGCGGAACGATCTCTATGGGCTGGCCCACCGGCTTCGTCACCACGTTCCCGGCGCCATCCGCGTGCGCGATCGCCTTCGCGTGCTTGCTGTAGAGTTCCCGGCCGCGCCGGTCCGCCTCGCCGTTCTTCTTTCGCCATTCCACAACCCAACCGAGCCCTTCATGCTCCAG
>DNFG01000079.1 GCA_003487005.1 Bryobacterales bacterium | reverse complement strand
CGGCGACCCCACCCGCGAATGCCGCTGCACCGGCACCCAAATCTCTCAGTACCTCGGCAAGATCTCCGGCCCGCTCCTCGACCGCATCGACCTCCACGTCGAAGTCCCCGCCGTCCCCTTTCAGGAGTTGAGGACCAAAGCCGCCGGCGCCTCCTCCGCCCAGATGCGGGAACGCGTCCTCGCCGCCCGTGAACTCCAGTCCGCCAGAGGCTTCATCAACGCCGAAATCCCCTCCAGCCAGATCCGCAAAATCTGCCCGCTGGACGATTCCGGCGAACGCACCCTGGAACTCGCCGTCCGCCGCATGGGCTTCTCCGCCCGCGCCCATGACCGCATCCTCAAAGTCGCCCGCACCATCGCCGACCTCGCCAAAAGCGAGAACATCGCCGCCAAACACGTCGCCGAAGCCGTCCAGTACCGCTCGCTGGACCGCTCCTATTGGGGCTGACCCCGCACCCGCCGCTTCCGCTAGAATGGCAGGTGTCATGGTCGAGATCCAACCGATCCGTGTCGAAGTCGAACGCGAAGCCGATGGCCGCATTCTCGCGTCGGTCCCGGACCTTCCCGGCGTGATGGCCTACGGCCGCGACGAAACCGAAGCCATCCGCAAGGTCAAGTCCATCGCCCTGCAGGTTCTGGCCGACATGATCGAGAGCGGCGAGGATGTGCCCGAACCGCTCAAGGTGCTGTTTGCCGCGTGAGCGTCTGGCGCGCAGCCAAGGCAAGGCGCGTCTATGCCGCCTTGCTGCGCCTTGGCTGGACTCTGAAAAAGCAGGTCGGTTCCCATCGCAAACTCCAGCGCCCCGGCTGGCCCAACTTCACTTTCTGTTTCCATGACCAGGAAGAGGTCGGACCCGCCGCTTTGGCCAGAATCGGAAAGGAGACGGGACTCCGCCCCGTGGACCTCTAGATGCAGACGCCCGCCATCTCATCCCAGCCCGTCTCCCTCTTCCAGAACTCCTTCGCGCCCCCGCCTCCCGGCGCCTTCGTCAGCCTCAACTCCGGCGCGATGCTCGGCCCCTGGCTCGTCGGCGGCAGCGGGATCGATCACATCGGCCCCTACTGGCAATCCGCCGACGGCGACCAGGCCAGCATCGACCTCAACGGCCCCGGACCCGGTTCCATCACCACCTCCCTCTCCAACCTGAGCGGCTGGACCTCCGGCGCCACCTACCGCGTCTCCTTCTCCCTCGCCGCCAATCCCGATAACACCCTCAGCCCCCAGTCCTGCGTCCGCGTGAGCACCGCGTCGAGCCAGCAGGACTACTGCTTCAACGTCCTCAACACCGACGGCCAGGGCACCCAGGCGAGTTCCGCCAACATGGGCTGGCAGCGCCACACCTTCGAGTTCACCGGCGCCCCCACCGACCACCTCACCTTCACCTCCCTCGACGCACCCGGAGACGGTTGGGGCCCCGCCCTCGACCACATCACCGTCGAAAAACTAGTCCCCACCACCGGCACCGGCGTCCGCCACCTGTTCACCGGCAAGGAACGGGATCAAGAGACGAACCTCGATTACTTCGGCGCCAGGTACCTCTCAGGGGCGCAGGGAAGGTTTACGAGCGCGGATGCTCCGTTTGCGGATCAGTTCCCGGAGAATCCTCAAAGCTGGAACCTGTACAGCTATGTTCGCAATAGGCCTCTGAATTATGTTGACCCGGACGGTCGTGCTGCCAATTTCCTTGCTGCAGCTGGTGCCGGCATAGTCGGTTTCGGCGTGGATGTGGGCTTCCAGGTATTCGGCGAGGGCAAGAAGCTGAGCGAAGTGAGTTTCCGGCGTTCTGCCGGGGTAGGGGCTGCAGCCGCTGTCACAGTTGCCTCCTTTGGTATCCTCGCTCCTGCGGCCACATCCGCCACCATCGTAACCGTGGCAGGTGAAACAAGCCTCCAGGTAGGCAGTACGCTGGCGCTAGCAACGGGTCCAGCTGTTGTCAGTGGCGTCTTAGGAGGTGCGGTCGGCAAAGTTGTAGAGACGGGCGATGCGAATCGAGCCTTCGGTGACACACCATTGGAGCCCGTGGTCAACGGTGCCGGAGCAATTGTTGGCAACGTGGCACAGGCGGCAGGCAGGGCCGTCGTTGGTTCGACCCGCGCTTCAGGCGCACTAAGGGAGTTGCTACGCCAGAGAGGACGGGCGCAAGCCCCCACATTGCAGCGCAAGCTTGAAGGAAGAATCAGCAAACGTGCCTCAGATGTGGCAGGACAACAGAGAGTTGCGAACACTGCAGGACAAGTCTCGACGGAAGCAGCCGCGCAAGTAGCACGAAAGCGCATCGAGGAAGAGGGACAAAATCGCTAGGATCTTCTTCGTATGACTAGCCATTACTGGATTGCTATTGCGATTGGTATAGTCGTTTACCACTGGCTGCGAAGTGACACGACAGAGGAGAAGCCTGCGCACGAAGGCGGCGCGATCCTGTTTCCTGTTAGAAGCAGGCAGCGCAGATTCTGGCTGTTCAGCGTGATTGGCTCTGGAGTGCTTTTGATCCTTGCCTTCACGGTAATCTCAGATAGCGTGGTGACTTGGTTTGCCTTGGCCATGCTGTTCTTCGGCCTGGTGTCGCGTCCAAGAGACATTGAGATCTCCGAACGGAACATAAGCAAGGTGTGGGTGGCAGGTCTGTTCCGGACGTCGATACCTTGGGAGGATGTGACGCATGCGATTGACTACACTTCGGAACGCACTGTCAGGGTAATTGTGGGTGATCGCCCAAGCGTTGTGCATACTCGGCTTCATGCCGCAAGGGGAGAATTCTTGCTTGAGTTGCAGAAACACACACGAGTACTGTCATCCGCACGAGCAGGTCTGCATGCCTAGCATTTGGGCATTTCTGGCATTTCAGGCATTTCGGATTTCTCGGATTTCGGCCAAAGGGGTCAATGGCCAAAGGGGGCCAAAGGGGTCAATGACCTCG
>DNFG01000469.1 GCA_003487005.1 Bryobacterales bacterium | reverse complement strand
CTGCGCCCGCGGAGGCGAAACCCGAGTCCCGGCCCAAGGGTGAACCCCGGCAAGGTGGCGGCGGCCAGCGCCGGGAACCCCGTGAACCGCGGGGCGACCGGGGCCCGAGGCCCCAGCGGGAGGGCGGACGTGACAACCAGCGCGGTGAAGGCGGCAAGGGCGGCGGCGACCGTCGCGGGCCCCGTCCCGGCGGCGGTGGGGGAGGCGATCGCCGCGATTTCAAGGGCGGCCGTCCGGACCTCGTCATGGACATCGATCTGGAAAAGCTGATCGCGGACAGCCTCTATCTGGACAATCAGGCGCACGCCGTGGTCAGCCGGATGCGCGACATGGATTCGGGCACGCGCAGCCAGTTGCGGCGGCTGTACAGCGCCATCCGGCGGGCCTGCCGGGCGGCGGAGGGCGACCGGCAGCATCAATTCGTGATGCTGCGCGCGCGGCTGGCCTACACCATCGCGCGGCACCAGTTGCGGAGCCTCGACGGCCTCGAAAAGCTGCTGTTGCAGGTGACCCGGAAGAACGATGCGCGCGGCTACGAACGCTTCCGCGATCTGTTTGAAGCCATCGTGGCGTACAACGAATAGGAGTTGAAGGGATAACGTTATGAGTTCCCACACCGCCGAAACCAAGCTGGGCCTGATCGGCAAGCTGCTCATCGATGGCGACATGATCTGCGAAACGGGATTGCATGTTGGAGCCGGAAAGGGGTCCCTGGACCTGGGCGGCGCCGACAATCCGGTGGTCAAGGACGCCTTTGGGCGCCCCTATGTGCCCGGCAGCACGCTGCGCGGCAAACTCCGGTCGCTGCTCGAACAGAGTGCCGGCCTGGTCTCGCCCGCCGATCTGGTTTATCTCTCGCGCCGGCGCGGCCAGGAGGTCCGGATCCATCAGAGCAACGATCCCGGCGACGAAGTCTGCCTGCTGTTCGGCCGCAACCCCGGCCGGATGGAGAAGGTGAGCGGAGAATCCTTCGACACCACCCTCGCCACGCCGGCCAGACTGACCGCCTACGATGCGCCGCTCGACCTCGAGTCGATCACGCCGCAGATGCGCGAGAACCTCGACGACGAACTGACGGAGGTGAAGAGCGAGAATGCGATTGACCGCGTCACCTGCCAGGCGAACGCCCGGACGCTTGAGCGCGTCCCTGCCGGCGCGCGGTTCCGGGTCCGGTTCGTGCTCGACGTGTTGTGCGCCGAAGACCGGGAACTCGTCGCGAAGGTGCTCGAAGGCTTGCGGTTGCTCGAAGACGATTCGCTCGGCGGCGGCGGTTCGCGCGGCAACGGGCGGGTGCGTTTCGAAAGCTGGAAGCTGACCTGGCGCGGCCGCGGTTTCTATGCCGCGGGCGATTCCGAATCGGCGCTGGTGGAAGGCGCCGCGACCACCGCCAACCTGCAGGCTGCCGTTCTCGGCGGCGATCTGCTGGAGAAACTGGCCTGAACGCGGCCGCTGACATGAAGCCTGCGCTGCTCATTCGACTCCGGCCCACCACCCCCTGGCGGATCGGCCCCGGCACCGGGGCGCGGAACCAGGCAGGGGCCGTTCTGCATAGCGACACCTGGTATTCCGCGGTCTGCCAGGCGATGGCTCAGTTCCAGATGCTGGAAGAGTGGCTGAACGCCACGGCGCGGCCTTTCGCCGAGCCGGCGGTCCGCTTCAGTTCGCTCTTTCCCTTCCAGCGGGGGATGCTCTATGCACCGCCGCCGGCCGGCATCTGGCCGCCTCCCCAGTCCGGGCGGGTTCGCTGGAAGGGCGCGAAACTCGCGCCTTTGGGCGCCATCGGCACCCTTCTCCGCGGGGAAACGCTCGATGAGGAGCGCTGGATCGTGGATGGGCACAGCGGCTGCCTGCTGCCATCGACCGGTTACGCGGGCGTGGGCCCGTTCCGGCAGTTACGGCGCCGGTTTGCCGCGGTGGACCGGCTGACCGGGGGGCTGGCCGAGCCGTACGAAGCGGCGGCGGTGCAGTTCGCACCCGGCTGCGGTTTGTGGGGCCTCATGGAGTTCGCCAATCCCACCGCCTACGCCGTCTGGGCGCCGAAGATTGAGATTGCGCTGCGCTGGCTGGCCGACAGCGGCGTAGGCGGCCTGCGGTCCCGGGGCTTCGGGCGGGCACGCCAACCCGAATTCACTGCAGGCACACTCGAACAACTGCTGGAGCCCCTGCCCGCGCCCAGAAGCGGCAACCCGGCGTGGTGGCTGTTGTCCCTGTTCAGCCCCGGCGAAGAGGACCAGGTGGACTGGTCCGCCGGCAGCTACGGACTGCTCACCCGCACCGGCCGCGCCGTGAATGGCGCGGTGAAGACGGGCGCCCGCCTGGTCGAGGAAGGCTCCGTGCTCGTGGCTGCCACGTCCCCACGCGGATCGATCCGTGATGCCGCCCCCGAGGGCGCGGCCCATCCGGTCTACCGCGCCGGTTACGCCCTCGCGCTTCCGATCGATTGGGGGACCGCGGCATGAATCCCTACCGAGTCACCTGCCTGTCGCCACTTCTGGTGGGCGATGGACAGAAACTGGCCCCGATCGATTACATGGTCTGGAAGGACCAGGTGAATGTGCTCGATCAGATGCGCATTTTCCGCCTTCTCGCCAAGGGGCCCAGGCTGGACGGCTATCTCGCCCAGATTCGCCGCGCCGACCGGCTCGATTTCGCCTCCTGGGGCGGTTATGCCCAGAATTTCGCTTCCCGGCGCATCCCGCTCGAATGCTCCACGCTTGAAGGGCATTATCAAAGGGCACGTCCCGAAGATCTGTTCATTCCGACCTTTGCCACGAGCGGCGGGGGGGCTTACCTCCCCGCGACGGCTCTCAAGGGGCCGCTGCGGACCGCTCTGCTGCTCGCCCGGGCCCAGGAAAGCCACTATCAGGCTCTGGAACAGAGACTCGACGCCGACCGGCCACCTCGTTACCCGGCCGAGGCGCTGGAACTGAGCGCGCTGGGACCGTCGTCCATGGCCCGGACCCGGGCCTTGCGCCTCGCCGATGCCGGCCTGCCGGTCTCGGGCGGTACCCGGATCTATCTTTTGCGGACGGCGACGCTGGTCTCGAAGAACAACCGGATGGAACTGGGCTGGAAGTCCGCCGTCCGTGGATCGGTCGAGGGGCGGCGCCCCCAGGACGCCCCGCCGCAGTTCGCCGAGATGGCGGATCCCGGGACCGTTTTCGAAGGCGGCTGGCAGCCGCCGGCGGGCTCGCAGTTCGCCGAGATGCGCAAGTCTCTACAAATGAAGGAGCCTTCCGGGCCGGAGGTGGTCACCAAAGCCGCCAATCGCGCCGCCGAGGTGCTGCTGGAGGCGCAGCGGCGCTACGCCGCCGCTACTGGGCTGAGCCGTGTCCAGGCGTCCGTCGAGGCGCTGCAGACCGAGCTGGCCCGCGCCATGCAGCAGCCGGCCTCCTGCCTGCTATGCATTGGCTGGGGTGGTGGTTATCTGACCAAATCGGGGCTGCTCGCGGCTCCGCCGGAGCTGTCTCGCTCCATCCTGCGGCGTCACCCTTTGTACACGAGGACTATGCAAACCGGACTGCCGTTCCCGAAAACCCGGCGGATCGTCTTCCTGAACGACGAACCGGCGGCGCTGCCGGGCTGGGTCCGGGTCGATTTTCTGGGGGCATAACAGGGGTTCCGGACCAGAGTTCTGGGACTTTCCGGGTCAGTCCGGCTAATGGAATCATCCGATTCCGCCGATGAGGCATGTTAGAATGAGTCGAATTGGGCGTCCCCTTGGGGATGGGTCCGATCCGTGGATGAGGCAGGCCCAAAAGACCTATGTATAATGCTTTCTTCGGCTTCCGGGAAAATCCGTTCAATCTGAGCCCGGATCCGGCTTTTCTCTATCGGAGTCCTCAGCATGAGGAAGCGCTGGCGAACCTGATCTACGGGGTGCACAGCCGCAAGGGGTTCATCGTTCTGACCGGCGAAGTGGGGACCGGCAAAACCACCATGCTCGAGTGTCTGCGCGACTACCTGGAAGTGCAGTACGTCGAGTTCGCGTTTATTTTCAACTCGCGGGTGACCACCGAGCAGTTCTTCGAGATGATCGCCTACGATCTCGACCTGCGTTGCGAGCACAAGTCCAAGACCGAGGTGCTGTTCGCGCTGAACCATCTGCTGATTCAGCAGGCGGCGGAGGGACGGACCACGGTCCTGCTGGTGGACGAGGCGCACAATCTCGAGTGGGATGTCCTTGAAGAGATCCGCCTGCTGGGCAATCTCGAAAACCCCAAGCTGGGCAAGCTTTTACAGATCATTCTGGCCGGCCAGCCCGAACTGGACCGGAAGCTGGACGCGCCGAATCTCCGGCAGTTGAAGCAGCGGATCGTGTTGCGGTGTTCGCTTTCGCCGCTGCAATTGAGCGAAGCGGTGGAGTATGTCAACTCCCGGCTCTCGAAGGCCGGCATGGAGAACCAGACGGTCTTCTCGACCGAGATACTGAAGGAAATTCACCTGCGCAGCCAGGGGATTCCGCGTCTGATTAACGCCATTTGCGACAACCTCCTCCTGAGCGCCTTCGCACAGGAACGCAAGGACACCACCATGGACATGCTCGACGAGGTTTCGCACGACATGCGCCTGGAATGGCCCGGGCGGAGGCTTCGCGGACGGTCGCCGGTCGCTCCCGAGCCGGCGGAAGCCCCCAGCTACTTCCTGCCCCGCGAATAGGCGGCGGTATACTACGAACAGGCCGCCCCGTGGGCGGCAAATCCGGCCTTGGACCCATCTCAATTGGACAAAATCGTTGCGGAGATCGGTGAAACGATCCTCGGAGAACTGTGCCCGCGCATGGCGGCCCCGGTGGTGGAGGCCGCTCCGCCACTCAACCGCCGCCAGGTGGCACAACTGATTGACCACACTCTGCTGCGCCCCGGCGCCGCGGCCGTCGAGATTCGCCGTTTGTGCTCCGAGGCGAGGGAGCACGGCTTCTACTCCGTCTGCGTGAATCCGGCAAGAGTCGGATTGTGTGTCGGCGAGTTGCAGGGGTCTGGGGTGGTGGTCTGCACGGTGGCGGGCTTCCCGCTCGGCGCTTCCGCCACGGAGACCAAACTGGCGGAGGCCGAGACGGCACTGCGTCTGGGCGCCACCGAAGTGGACATGGTCGTGAATGTGGGCGCGCTGAAAGATGGTGAATACGAACGTGTTCGCGCCGAAATCGCCGCTTTGGCGGCGATTTGCCACGGTTCTGGAGCCCTGCTGAAGGTGATTCTGGAGACCTGTCTGCTCACGGACGAGGAGAAGGCGACCGGGTGCCGCCTGTCCGTCGAAGCGGGCGCGGACTTCGTCAAAACCTCGACCGGATTCAGCACGGGCGGCGCGACTGCCGCCGACGTGGCGCTGATGCGGGCCACCGTGGGTCCGGACGTGGGCGTCAAGGCATCCGGCGGCATCCGTACTCTCGATGACCTGCGGGCGATGGTGGAGGCGGGGGCTTCCCGAATCGGCGCCAGCGCGAGCGTGGCGATGGTCCAGGCCATCGCCGGAGATCCCCGCCATGTCTGATCCCAGACCGCCGCGCGTTCGCTTTCGCGAGCGCGCGGAACTGCTCGATTTTCTCCTCGAAGTCGCGGCCATCACCAGTGAAACCCTGAATCTGGAGCAGTTGCTGGATAACGTCGCGGCGGTGGTCCGGCAGGTCATCCCGCACGAATTGTTCGCGATCCTGCTCTACAGCGAGCGCCGGCAGGGTTTGCGTATCCGCTACGCACGCGGCCACCGCCGGGAGGTGGTGCACAACCTGATCATCCCTTTGGGCGAGGGAATTACGGGCGCGGCGGCAGCCTCGGGACAGCCCGTGATGGTCGGCGATGTTCGTGACGACCAGCGCTACCTGAACGCTCTTGATGCGGTTCGCAGCGAACTGGCAGTGCCGATGGTGCTCCACGGCAAACTCGTGGGTGTCATCGACCTCCAGGCGACCACCGCCGAGGCGTTTACCCCCCAGGATCGCGCCCTGCTGCAACTCATTTCCTCCCGCGTCGGCGCGGCAATCGAGAATGCCCGGCTTTACCGTCGGGTCGAACGCCAGAACCGGACCCAGCGGACGCTGTCGCTGCTCGGGCAGGAGTTCTCTTCCATCCTCCAACTCGACGCCCTGCTCGACCGGATCGCCAAGTCGGTCAAGAAACTGATCAACTACGACGCCTTCATGGTCCTGCTGCTCGACGAGCGCGAGGGCGTGCTTCGCAGCCGGTTCAGTCTTCGCTATGACGAACGGACCCAGGCGGCCAGCATGGGCCTGGACAAAGGCATCACGGGCGCCGCCGCCAGCAGCCGGCGAACTGTCCTGGTGGGCGACATCTCGAAGGACCCGCGCTACGTCGAGTCCCACCCGGGCATCCGCAGCGAAGTAGCCGTTCCGCTGATTGTCCAGGACCGGGTCGTTGGGGTGATGGACCTCGAAAGTGAACGCGTCAACTACTTCACCGAAGATCACGCCCGCACTCTCTCGCTGATTGCACCGCAGATCGCGATTTCCATCGAGAACGCCCGGCTGTATGAAGAACTGGCCCAGCGCGAACGGGCGATCCAGAAAGATCTGGAGGCGGCTCAGCAGTTGCAGGCGATCATCATGCCCAGCGAAGGTCCCCACATCGAGGGTCTGGACGTGGGGGTGGTGCTGCGCCCGGCCAGGCTGGTGAGCGGCGATCTCTACGACTTTTTCGAGTACGACGACGAGCACGCGATGCTGGCGTTCGGCGATTCGAGCGGCAAAGGCGCGGCGGCGGCCCTCTACGGCGCACTGTTCAGTGGACTGCTCCGCAGCCTCGCGCCGCGGCGCCGCAGCCCCGCCCTGCTGCTCAAGTCGCTCAACGATACCCTGATGGAGCGCCAGGTACCCGCCCGCTATGTCACCCTGCTCGTCATGCTCTGGCAGGCCCGCGACCGGCGGTTCATCATCGCCAATGCCGGGTCAACGACGCCGATGGTTTGCAGGGGCGGCGAGATCCTGTATCCGCAGGCGGCCGGCGTCCCCATCGGCCTGCTCGAAGGCGTCAGCTATGAGGAAACCACGTTCGAGGCCAAGCCGGGCGACCTGTTGATCCTCTATTCAGACGGCATCTCGGACCAGCTCAACGAAGACGGAGAAGAGTACAGCAAAACGCGTTTTGAGGTGATCCTGAAGGATGTCTGCGAACTCTCGGCCCAGGAAATCGCTAACCGGGTTCTGGAGGACTGCCGGACCTTCCGCGGGACGATGCCCGTCCATGACGATCAGACGCTGGTGGTCCTGAGAGTCGCCTGACGGGAGAAGACAGGGAGAAAATGGCAAATCCGATTGAACGGAAAGAAGGCGTCCTGTATTGCGAGCGCGTCGAACTCGAGGCGATCGCCCGCGAAGCGGGTACGCCGGTCTATGTCTATTCGGCCGGCGGCATCCGGGAGAGCTATCGCGAGTACGCGCAGGCTCTCGACGGAATGGACGCGCGCGTCTGTTACGCGGTCAAGGCGAACGGCAACCTTTCGGTGTTGCGGCTTCTCGCCGCGGAAGGCGCTGGATTCGATATCGTTTCCGGTGGGGAACTCGACCGCGTTCTTCGCGCCGGAGGCGACCCGGCCAAAGTGGTTTTCGCTGGGGTTGGGAAGACGCGCGAGGAGATCGAATTCGCCCTCGAATCCGGCATCGCCGCATTCAATTGCGAGAGCGAAGCCGAAATCGCCCTGATCGACGCCCTCGCAGGGCGGATGGGCCAGCAAGCCGCAGTAGCGATTCGGGTCAATCCGGATGTCAACCCCGACACGCATCCGTACATTTCCACCGGCCTGCGCGAGCACAAGTTTGGCATCGACATCCACGCCGTCGAAGAGGTCTATGAACGCGCCCGCGGCTTCGCCCACGTGCGCCTCGAAGGTGTGGCTTGCCACATCGGCTCTCAATTGCTCGACGCCGCCCCGCTGATCGAGGCGGCCCAGAAGATGGTGGCTCTTGCCGGCCGTCTGCGGGCGCGCGGCTTCGCCATCCGGCATCTCGACCTGGGCGGCGGCCTGGGCGTCCCCTACAAACCGGAGGACAAACGGCCCGACGTCAAGTCCTTTCTGGGTGCCCTCCGCCGGTTGCTCACCGGCACGGACCTGACTCTCCTGCTTGAACCGGGCCGCTCGATCGTGGCGGAATCGGGTCTGCTGCTATCCCGGGTACTCTACCGCAAGTCTAATGGAAACAAAGAGTTCATTGTGGTGGACGCCTCGATGACTGAGCTGATCCGCCCCGCCCTCTATGGGGCCCATCACGAGATCCTGCCGCTTCGCGAAAGCCGGATTCCCGGATCCGTGGTGGCCGACGTCGTGGGCCCTGTCTGCGAAACCGGCGACTTTCTCGCCCGGGACCGGGCCATGCCCCAGGTGATGCCCGGAGATTTCGTGGCCGTCATGACTGCCGGCGCCTACGGATGGGTGGCCTCGTCGAATTACAACGCTCGCCCGCGCCCCGCCGAGGTGCTCGTGGATGGCAGCCAGTGGCGAATCGTCCGGAGACGCGAAACCTATGAAGACCTTGTTCGCGGCGAAGACTGATCAGAGCAGCTTGAGAACCGCCGCTTCCAGTTCCTTCAAGTCCACTTCGCCGAAGAACGAGCGCACTTTCCTGCCCTGCCGGTCGTACAGGAACGATGCCGGCAGCGCACCGCTCCACTTCGGATCGATCCCATTGATGAAAGCGTTATCGTCCCGGGCCTTCTTGAGATAGCCGGCCCCCGTGACGCCGCTCTTGCGCAGGAATGCATCCGCCGCCGCCGCGTCCTCGGGTTCATCCGCGCTGACGGTGACAAAGACCAATCCGCGCGCCTCGAAGCGCTTCTGCAGCGCCGCGAGGTCCGGCATCTCCTTGCGGCACGGTGCGCACCACGTGGCCCAGAAGTTAACCAGCACCACCTTGCCGCGCTGCCTGCCCACCAGTTTGGCGTAGCCCGCCTCGTCCACCGCCGGCAACCCGGCGGCGGAGAGGCCCAGACCCGCGATCAGAAACAACGCGGCGAAACGGATCATTCAGAGTCTTTCCTGACCCGCTTGATCGAGCATCCGAACGCTTTGTGCTCAGTCACCGCCACTGCCTTGCCGGCCAGGGCGGCGTCGAAGGCGTCTTTCAGGGGGCGCTTGTTGACTCCAGCCGGGTTGCGGGAATTGTCGATCGCACCGTGGTAGATCACCGTGCCGGCCTTGTCGAACAGGAACACCTCCGGGGTCACCTCGGCGTGGAGCAGGTCCGCGAAGCGGTTCTCAGGGTCTTTATGAACAGTGAAGGTGAACCGGTTGTTCGCGATGTGCTGCTTCACTTCCCCGGCTGGCTCGCTCTCATTCGAGTTCACAAAAACGAATGTGATCCCCTTTGACTCGTATTCATTCACCAGCGCCTGCATCCTCAGGTTGTAATCGTTTGAAACCGGGCAGCGCGTGGCGATGAAGAACACGGCGGTGAGTTTGCCGGCGGTTTCCACCGTGACCGGGGCGCCCTCGAGGCTCTGCAGAGTGAACTTGTCGAGCTTGGAGCCGGGTGCACCCATCTGCTGGGCAAATGCGAAAGTGGCAGTCAGCGCCAGAATGGCGCCAAGACGGCTGAAATTCATTGGGATTCTCCTGTTTTTCGGTAGGCCCGCGGGGCGGACATGCCCCGGCGGGGTTAGTTGGACGAGGATTCGTCCTTCTTGGCCTTGCCGGGTTCGAGTTTGAGGTTGATGATGGCCTCGAACCGGGAGTCGAACACGCTCAGCGTGCGCGTCGGACTGGAAAACTCCTTGAAGTCGCCAGTCACCTCGTAGTCGATGTTCGTGCTGAGGTTCTGGAACTGATACTTCCCGTCCTTCTGCGTGATGTAGGACCGGACCTGCAGCGTCTTGAGGTTCTTCAGCTTGACGACCGCCCCAACCGCCGGCGTCTCGTCGGGTAATGTCACAAGGCCCTGGAGTGAGCGGATGGTGGGATCGCGCGGTTTTTCCTTCTTCTTGTTCGTCCACTGCGCGCCGCCGGTCAAAGCCAGCACGAGCAGCAGAATCGGGACAGTGAGGAATCTTCGGTTCAGCATGGCACCCCTAGCCTTCATTGTGCCAAAGGTTTGAGGTTGAAGTACAATTCGGCCCGCTCCTCACCCTGGATGCGCACCGTCTTCTCTTCCGGCACCAACCCCGGCGCCGTGCCGCGCACGGTGTACTCCGCTTCTGCGGCTGGGACGTGGAAAAAGAACTCCCCGCGCCCGTTGGCTCTCGCCTTAACTGGCTTTGGAATCTTCTTCGATCCGGGTGGCGGCGTATGAAACGTCAGGGTTGCTTCCGCGCCCGGGACGGCGAAACCGGGATGACGGAAAATCGTCCCCGCGATGACCGCGTGGGGCGGAGGAGCCTTCTTCTGGCGTTCTCCAAAGGAAAGAACCGGGCCGAGGATCAGGGCCAGAAGGCCGCGCCGGCTAACGCCAGTCGTCGTCTTCTTCCTCTTCGTCTTCTTCCTCGTCCTCATCGTCCTCATCGAAGTCGTCTTCGTCCTCGTCGTCATACTCATCGTCGTCGAGTTCGAGCTCAACGGGGTCCAGACTGGACACCACCAGATGGACTCCGCATTCTTCGCACATCAGCTTGTCGCCCTCGCTCACTTCGTCTTCGTCGAACTCGAGGAGGGAATCACATTGAGGACAGGTCATCATGGTCCAGAAACCTTGCCGAAGCGTCGGGTAGGGTACTCAATTCCGGATTGTCGCTGAAGTTGGGACGCTTTGCAACGTCTATGTCGCCAGCCTCGCCGGATCAGCGCGTGAGCGCTGCTTTCCGCAGCAGTTCGGCCGCCGCTTCCGCCAGCGTCGAGGCATGCCGGTCAAGATCCGCCTGCGGCACGGTAACAATGGTCTTGTCCATGTCTTCCCAGGTGGAAAGCATGTGCTCGAGATGCAGACCCGCGATCCGGATGCACCACGCATCCGAGATCTCCCGGTCATGCCGGCGTGCGGCCGCCCCAAGACCGGCGTGCGGCAGGGCGATCACCCGCTCCATCTTCTCCTCGCCGTGGCTGATGTAGTACTTGCAATCCACCGCATCGGCGTGCCGGATCGAGATGGCATTCTGAATCCAGCGCAAGTCCACATCCCAGGAGCGCCCAAAGGGGTCAACGACGGAAAACTGGCGAAAATCCTGCCTCATGCACTCTTTATCCTAGCAAAGAGCCCCTTTCCGGGGCCGGACTAACCGTGCAGGGCGTTCTGCCGGACCAGCGACAGAAACTCGTCCCGCGTCTCCTTGCGCTGCCGCATCACGCCGAGCATCGCCGACGTCACCGTCCCGGAATGCTGCTTCTCCACCCCGCGCATCATCATGCAGAAATGGCGCGCTTCCATGATCACCCCCACGCCCTGTGCATCCAGCAGATCCTGCAGACATTCCGCCACCTGCCGCGTCAGCCGCTCCTGCACCTGCAAACGCCGCGCGAACATGTCCACGATGCGCGGAATCTTGCTCAGCCCGATGATCTTGTTGTTCGGTATGTACGCCACGTGCGCCTTGCCATAAAACGGCAGCAGATGATGCTCGCACAGCGAGAAGAACTCGATGTCCTTCACAATCACCATCTCATCGCACTTCTCGTTGAAGATCGCCCCGTTGACGATCGAATCCAGATCCGTTTCGTACCCGCTCGTCAGGAACTTCAGCGCCTTCTCGCTTCGCATCGGCGTGGCGAGCAGCCCTTCCCGCTCAGGATCCTCACCCAACTGGCGAAGAATCTCTTCCATGTGCCCGGCGATCATTCCTTCTTCGCGTCTCGGCTTCATCTTCAGTACTGTATTGGCAGATTTCATCTTGATTCCTTGGTGGGGGCGGCGTGCCGTCTGGCGCTCTCGTCCATGACGCGGAAGGGCTCGGAGTTTGCAACGAATACCTGAAAGATGTTCCGCGGTGTCTCCCAGATTCTTACCTTTTCCGGCAACGCGGGACTGCCCGGAAACGCCAGCGGCCACGCCGCCGCCAGACGGTGGGCGGCCACCAGCGCCAGATTCTCCGTGGTGGGCACGAGCGTGGCAAACTCCGGCACATCCAGATTCAGATTGCGCCGGTCAAACGCATCCACGATCGTACACCGCACAAACTGGTCCAATTGGTCCACACTCACCAACCGCCCCAGCCTGGCATCCAGCGGACCCCGCAGCGTCACGTCCATCACGTAATCGTGGCCGTGCCCGTAGGGGTTATTGCACTTGCCGTAAACCTCGCGATTACGTTCCGCGCTCAGTTCGGGCGCATGCAGCCGGTGCGAGGCCGAGAACCGGTACCTCCTCGTCACCCGCACAACCGGCCGCCCCGGCTCCTCATTCTCCGGCATAGTCCACATACAGATCCTCTGTCTCGTACAACCGGATGCCCGCCAGACGTGCCGGCGTCCCCTCGAATCTCGGCTGCAACCGCCGCCAGATCTCCACCGTCAGGTTTTCCGTCGTCGGCACCACCCGGTCAAAGGGAGGCACTTCGTGGTTCAGATGCCGGTGGTCCATCGGCTCCACCACTTCCTCCTCCAGCCACTGCTTCACGTCTTTCAGATCCACAATCATGCCCGTCACCGGATCCGGCGAGCCGGCCAGCGTCACTTCCAGCACGTAATTGTGACCATGCCCATGGGGATGAGCCTCCGAGCCATACAGCGCCCGGTTCTGCGAATCGCTCAGTGCCGGGTTGTAACAGGTGTGCGAAGCAGAGAAATCAATCCTCCGGGTGATCAGCATGGCTCTCTCATTCTCCCCAACTCTCGGGATGCCCGGCCGTCGCGGGGCGATACAATTAAGGTTGGATTGACCATGCCTGAATCCCGTCTTGCCACCCGGCTTCAAGTCGCCGCCCTTGTGCTGCTCGCCCCGCTCGCCTGGTTCGTTTACGATGGTTTGCGCGAACGCAACGTCAACACCGGCGACAGCGCCCCGCGTTTCAAGGTCACCACCGAGCGTGGCAAGGTGCTCACCCGCTCCGATTTCGGCGGCAAGGTGCTCGTTCTCAATTTCTGGGCCTCCTGGTGCCCCCCCTGCGTTGAAGAAACTCCCTCGATGAACGATCTTGCCCGTGAACTCGCCCCCAAGGGCGTCGTCGTGCTCGGCGTGAGCGTCGACCACAACCCCCAGGCCTACCGCCGTTTCCTCACCGACCACAACGTCGTCTTCGAAACCGCCCTCGACCCCGAAGAGAAGGTCAACTCCGAATTCGGTACCTTCAAGTACCCCGAGACCTATGTGATCCGTGACGGCAAGGTCCGAATCAAGTACATTGGTCCTCGTGACTGGTCCGACCCCGCCATCCGCCGCGAGATCGAATCGCTGCTCTAACCGGGCCGGCCGAAGGGAGTGCCGCCATGATTGCTGAAGCCGCGCGGCGGGAACTGATCGATGCCGTCGGTCCCAAGTCCTTGCTGGACCGCGAAGAGGACCTCCGCCTTTACGAGTTCGACGGCAGCGTCGACAAGGCCCGTCCTGATGTCGTCGTCTTCCCCCGCTCCGCCAGCGAGGTCGCCGCCATCGCCCGCATCGCCGCCAAACATGACCTGCCTGTCGTCGGCCGCGGCGCCGGCACCGGCCTCAGCGGCGGCGCCGTCCCCCGTCATGGCGGCATCATGGTGGGCTTCTCCCGCATGAACCGGATTCTCGAGCTCGACTTCGAGAACGAACGCGCCGTCGTCGAACCCGGCGTCGTCAATCTCGAACTGACCAACGCCGCCGCCCCCTCCGGCTACTTCTTCGCCCCCGACCCCTCCAGCCAGCGCGCCTGCACCATCGGCGGCAACGTCGCCGAGAACGCCGGCGGCCCCCACACGCTCGTCTACGGTGTCACCACCAATCACGTCCTCGACCTCGAAGCCGTCCTCCCCGACGGCCGCGTCCTTCACACCGGCGCCCTCCACGCCGACCCCGCAGGCTATGACCTCAACGGCCTCCTCACCGGCTCCGAAGGCACCCTCGCCCTCGTCACCAAAATCACCGTCCGGCTCATGAAGAAGCCCGAAGCCGTCAAGACTTTCCTCGCCATCTACGACTCCGTCGACGATTGCGCCGCCACCGTCAGCGAGATCACAGCCCGCGCCATCACCCCCGCCGCCCTCGAAATGCTCGACGGCACCCTCCTCCGCATGGTCGAGGAAGCCACCCACGCTGGCTACCCCCTCGACGCCGCCGGCGTTCTCCTGATCGAACTCGAAGGACTGACGGAGGCCGTCGAAGACCAGGCCGAACAGATCCGTCTCGCCTGCGAAGCCTGCAATGCCCGCGAATTCCGCGTTGCCCGCAGTGCCCAGGAACGCGACCTGCTCTGGAAGGGCCGCAAAAACGCCTTCGGCGCCATTGGCCGGGTCAGCCCCTTCTTCTACGTCCACGACGGCATGGTCCCGCGCAGCCGCATTCCCGCCACCTTGCGCCGCATTCAGGAGATCAGCAGCGCCTGCGGGCTCACCATCAGCAACATCTTCCATGCCGGCGACGGCAACATGCACCCCATCATCCTCTTCGACGCCCGCAAACCCGGCGACATGGAAAAAGCCCAGCGCGCCGGTTTTGACATCCTCGAGTACTGCGTCAGCGTCGGCGGCGCCATCACCGGCGAACATGGCATCGGCATGGAAAAACTCGACCTGATGTCCAAACAGTTCAATGAAGAGACCCTCGACCTGATGCGCCGCCTCAAGCGCATCTTCGATCCCGCCCAACTCTTCAACCCCGGCAAACTCCTGCCCACCGGCAAAGGCTGCACTGAAATCCGGCAACCGCCCATCGCCCGCCCGGAAGACCTGCTCTAAACGGCCCCCTCCCGGCGTTCCCCGCCCTGCTACGATAGTGCCGTGAAATCGGCTCTCCTGCTCGTATTTCTCTCCTGGGCCGCTCTCCTGGCCCAACCTCAAACCACTTCAGGAACCATCTCCGGCCACGTCTTCCATTCTCTGACCGGCGCCCCCATCCGGAAAGCAGCAGTCGAACTCCAGCACCCGGATTTCAGCCTCTACGCCGAAACCGACGCCGAAGGCCGCTACACCTTCACCGGCCTCCCGCCCGGCGCCTACCGCCTGTCCAGCGGTCACTCCGCCTTCCACAGACAGCGCTCCCGCCAACCCATCCAACTTGCGGAGGGCGCTCACGCCACGCACCACCCCTTTCGCCTCGCCCCCTTCGCCGTCATCTCCGGCCGGATCCTGGACGAAGAAGGCGAACCCGCCGCCGGCGCCACAGTCCTTCTGCACCGCTACGCCTACCGGCCAGGCCGGGGCCGTTGGAACCGCACCGGGGGCGCCACGAAGACCAGCGACACCGGCGAGTTCCGCTTCCCCGGTCTTAGCCCCGGCCGCTACCTCGTCGAGGCCCACTCCACCAGGCCCCCCGTCAATAACCACTACCGCCCCTCAGGCGCCCCACTCCGCCCCTACGTCCCTGTCTACTACCCCAATGCCCGCCGCCTCGCCGATGCCCTGCCCATTCTCCTCGACCTCGGCCAGGAAATCCGCGGCATCGATCTCCAGTTGACCCGCGCACCCCTCCTTCCCCCAGTGACCATTCGCGGCCACGCCACTCTCCCCGCCGCCATCCCTTCCACCAGAGTCTCCATCAGCCTCAACCGGGACCCCAGCGAGCAGGGTCCCCCCACTTCCGCATCCGCCGTCGTGGATTACCCCGATTTCCACTTCGAACTCCGCGCCCCGCCCGGCCTCTACTCACTGCGCGCCAATGTCAACACCGGCGAACCGCTCGCCTTCGCCTCCGATGAACTCGACATCGCCGGCCCCATCGAGGACCTCGTCGTCCCTCTCGTCCCCGCCCCTCGCATCGCCGCCCAACTCAGCCTGCTCCAGGGCGGCGCCGCGGATTTCGGGAATGTCCGGCTCCGCCTCTGGAGTTTCGTCACCGGGAACGTCACGCTCATTCGCTCCAACTCCTCCGGCCTCTTCGGTGAGATCTTTGACAAACCCCTCATCCCCGGCTCGTACGCCATCGAAGTCGACACCGAATCCCTGCCCGAGGGCTTGTTCCTTCACTCCGTCCGCCATAACGGCGACGAGATCTCCCCGGATGCTTTCGACATCCGCCAATCCGGCCGCCTCGACATCATCCTGAGCCGCAACGCCGCCTCCCTGAGCGGCACTGTCGCCTCCACCGGTCAGACCCCTCTCCCCGGCGCACTCCTCGTCCTTGTCCCTCAGGATGACCCCGCCCGCGCAATCGCCCGTGCCGCCCAGGACCAGGGCCGTGTCGCCTCCACCGGTCAGACCCC
>DNFG01000005.1 GCA_003487005.1 Bryobacterales bacterium | reverse complement strand
AGGAGGGGGTCTCGCCATCTTCGGCGGACTCTTCATGCTTGTCTGGCTCGCGGTCGTCGCCCTGATGCTCGCCTCTCTCTGGAAGACCTTCGCCAAAGCCGGCGAACCCGGCTGGGCGGGGATCGTCCCGATTTACAACCTCGTCGTGCTGATGAAAATCGTCGGACGGCCTGTCTGGTGGATCATTCTCTTCTTCGTTCCGCTGGTCAACATCGTCGTGATTTTCCTCGTCTACATGGACCTGGCCAAGAGCTTCGGCAAAGGCGCTGGCTTCGCGCTTGGCCTGCTCTTCCTGGCCCCCATCTTCTGGATGATCCTCGGCTTCGGCAGCGCCCGGTACCTCGGACCCTCGGCGCCGGCCTCCCCGGCTGTCGCCACAGCCTGACGAAAACCATACCCAAAAACAAGGAAGGGGGCCGCCCGCCGGGCAGCCCCCTCTTGTTTATGACCTGGCAACCGGCTAGCCGGCGAAGGTCCAGCCCTTCCGGAACGTCGGCTTCAGGTACTGATTCGCTTCATTGTTGTTCGTGAAGCGCATCTTTGCCGCGTCGTATTCGAGTTTGCCCTCCACGCGCAGCGCGATCACCCCCAGCAGCATCCATTCCACGAACGGCGCGGCCACGTCGAAGTTCGAGCAAGCCGGATCGCCGCCCTTGCAGGCCCGGATCCAGTCCCGGTAATGGCCCGGCGACCGGCTGAGCAGCGGTTCCGGGAAGCGGTAATCCTTCATCTTCGCCACCGGGACGTGCCGCGTTCCGGTTCCGTACGTGCCCGTCGTGATCATTCCTTTGTCGCCGATGAACAGGCTGCCGTCCGGTCGCGGGAAGCGCTTGTTCGGGTCCTCCATCACCTTCTGGAACTCCTCGTAATTGAAGCTCCCGCCGATCATGCCCGTGTAGGCGGGCCGTTCCCCGGCGCGCATCGCCGCCATCCGTCCCTTCATCAGTGCCGGACTCGACGGCAGATCGCCCAGAATCTCGCCTTCGGGCACTCCCTTGATCTTGGGCGTCTCCTCGCAACCGTCGTGCCAGTACAGCGTCACCGGCGGCATCGACCCGCGGGCCGGAAACTCGAACTTGGTCACCGACTTCCGCGGGAACATGAAGTCGCTCACGCCTTCGCGGCTGATCGCCTCCACGCTCGTCGGCATCCCCAGCCGCAGCGCCATGTTCGGCGCCCCCAGAATGTGACAAGCCATGTCGCCCAGTGCGCCACAGCCGAAATCATAGAATCCGCGCCAGTTGAATGGCTGGTAGAAGTTTCCGTACTGATTCGGATACCCCTCGCCTCCGATGGTGAACGGTCGGTCCGGCGCGATTCCCAGCCACAGATCCCAGGCCAGCGTCGACGGGATGGCATCGCCGCCCGCCGGCACCTTGCTCAATCCCTGAGGCCACATCGGACGGTCGGTCCAGGCATGAACCTCCGTCACGTTGCCGATCTCGCCCGCCCAGATCATCTCGGCGCACTGCCGCGTGCCCTCGTTCGAATATCCCTGGTTGCCCATCTGCGTGGCGACTTTGTACTTCCGCCCCGCGTCCATCAACTGCCGCGCTTCCCAAATCGTGCGCACGAGCGGCTTCTGCACGTAGACATGCAGCCCGCGCTGCATCGCCCACATCGCCGCGATCCCGTGCATGTGATCCGGAGTCGCCACGATGACGGCATCGAGGCTCCCGCGCTCGGCGTCGAGCATCTTGCGGAAGTCCTTGTACTTCTTCGCCTTTTCGTAGGTCGTGTACGTTCGCGCCGCGCGAGTGTCGTCCACGTCGCACAATGCCACGATATTCTCGCCGTCGCAGCCGCGCAGGTCACTGAAACCCTTGCCGCCCGCGCCGATCGCTCCGATGTTCAGTGTTTCATTGGGCGACTTGTAGCCCAGCGCCTTCAGCGAAGGAACCAGCCCGAAGCCGCCCAGCGGAACCGATCCCGCCAGCAGGGAACCGAAAAAGAAATGCCGTCTCGACGACGTGAGTGCCATTGCGCACCTCCCGCCGTCATTCTATGACATCAGTCCGCAGCGCGCGACTGCCCTGCCCCGGGCGCCGCCGTCTCCGCCAGAACCGTCTCGCTGCACCCCGGCTTCGCCGAAACCGGATTGCACCGCGCAATCCCCTTCTCGAACCCCACCGAATAGCCCGATTTCGGGTGCTTGTACGTGAACGGATAATCCGTACTCAGCAATTGCGCCCCGCTCGCCATCGCCGCGTCGCGCTGCGCGGTGTCATTTTTGCGCACCGCTTCCACGCCCCCGTCCGTCATCGTCCGCACCAGGTATCCTTTCTTGACCAGGTCGCGAATCTCCTCGCCGCGCCCCACCGGGTCATTCACCTTCACAAAGGCCGCGTCCGGCGTGCCCGGCAACCCATTGGTAAACATCACCCGGCCCTCCAGCGCCGACCGGCCCATCGTGTACAGCGGCGTCACCCGCTCCTGGTCCAGCAAAAAGATGAACTTGCCCCGCGCCGCGTCCACCGTCGGCCACCCTCTCCGCGTCACTGCCGCCTCCAGCGACGGGAACGCCCCCCGCACATTGTCCGGAGTCAGCAACTGCTCGGGCGGAAAAACGGACTTGATCTCCGCGTCCAGCGCATCCAGCGTCGCTTCGGTCACCGGTTCCGGCGTCACATACCCCGATTCCTCCGGCTTCCCATCCTTATTCTCAATCAGCACAAAGATCGGCAGATGACCCGGGTTCTCCTTCGACCAGTCCCGCAGGATCGACAGGCAGTTCACCAACGGCTGGCAACTGCTCCGGTAATCGATATCCTGCACGTGAATCACCTTGAATCCCGGCTTTTTCAACACCCCTTCGGGGTCCACCGGCGGATCGGCTCGCAGTCCAGCCTGCGCCACCATCCGCGGCGCCGCCGGATCGGCGAAAAGCCCTCCCTTGCTGTCCTCGAATACATCCAGTTCGAACTGACGGACCCCCATCGCCAACTGCTCCGCCAGCGGCAGATGCTTGTACTCAAGCGAATCCGCCGCCTTCGGGTTCCGCTTCCGCAGCAGCGCCAGTTCGCTCTCTCCCAGACCGGAATGATAGCTGTTGTGGGTCCCGATGAGCTGAATCTCGTTCAACTTCGGCGAAACCGGCGCCTTGGGCGCGTCGGAGCAGGACAAGAAGAAGGGAATAATGAGTAAAGGTAGAATACGCATGGCAAGCTTCTAGAATAAAACACCTGCCACTCCGCTTTGTTGAACAACCTGTAACTGCTTGATTACCGGGGCCCTTGCCCCTCCTGCGCCCACCGCTGCACGTCCAGCAACCCCCGCACGATCTCCCCCACCGGAATCGTGCAGTGCCCGTCCGCCTTCACGTACCGCTGCGAGAACAGGTGCCCGCTGCCCGCCCGCGCCGCCAGGTCGGCGTAGTAATTCGGCACCGCCGCAGGGATCAAAGGATCGTATGTTGTGTGAATCGCCAGCATCGGACGCGTCAACCGCCCGTTCGGCGTGTAGAACCGGTGCAGATACTCCGCCGCCCGCGCATCGGCATCGTAGCGCTTCACGCCGTCATTCAAGGCGTTATCGTCGCTCGTGCCCTGGTACACCGTGCTCCGGTTGCCAAACGCGCTGCCCCCGGCCCGCTGCTGTAACTCCTGCAGAATCAATGTGAAAAAGACCAGCGTCCCGGCGAGGTCCTTGTTGTTCTTTATCATCGAAAACCGCCGGACCTCCGCCGCCTTCGCCTCGTTCCTGTCGAGCAGCGCCAGAATCCGCGCACTCTCCTCCGCGCCGCCCTTGTACTCCGCCGGGACTTGGTCCGGCGGCGGCAATTCGCCCGGAAAATAGTAGTCAAACACCACCCGGTAGTCGAACGGATGCCGCGTCATGAACCACGATGCCGGCGCGAGCGGTCCGCACAATGCCAGTCCGCCGTGATACGTCGTCGGGAACTTCTCCAGCAGCGTCATCGTCAGAAACCCGCCCATCGAATGCCCGAAAACATAGACCTGCTTGGGTTTACCGTGCTTTGCGACGAAATGCCGCACCAGCGCCTGCGTGTCGTTCACCGCCTCCTCGATCGCCCAGCCGCCCGCGGCATACCCGCTCTGGATCACCGCCGCTCCCGTCTGCGTCAGCACCGAAAACGCCGAAGGCTTCTCGCTGTTGAACCGCCCCGGCGCCCCCGAATAGCCGTGGCAGTACACCAGCAGAGTGCCATTCCACGTCTCCGGCATCTCGATCAGGAATTGCGCTCCGTTGATCTCGCCCGTCTCTCTCGTCTGGGCGAAAACCGGCGTCAGAAGCAGTACAGCCGTCAGAAGCAGTCGCATGGAGTGGATTTTCGCAGATTTATTGCGCCAGTGCGCGGGTCAGTTCCACCGCCGTCTGGCTCAGCAGCGAGGGCGTTCGCAGCAGGTCCCGCACATGGCCCTCACCCCGGGTCTCGTACAACGTCTCCACCGCCGCCAGCGCGTACGCATACGCCAACCCCGCCTGCTCCGGCGTGAATCCGCTCCAACCCGCTCCCAGATTCGCCAGTCCCGGCAGCGCCCCCGCCGCCAGACGCTCCCGCAGTGCCCTTCTCTGCCCCGCGCTCAACCGCTCGCCAGACCACCGCTGCGCCATCCCCTCGTGAAACCACGCCGGAAACGCCCCCCGCCGCGCCAGGCACGCATGCACAATCTCGTGCGCGAACGTCTGACGCAAGCGCGGTGTCAACGTCCCTCCTTCCGGCATCGGCACCCGAATCCGCCCGTCATATTGACCGCCGCTCCACTCCGCCGCCCCTGTCGCCGCCCGGTAGCGCTCCGGCGTGTGCACCACCACCGTCACCTGCTCCCCCAAATGACACCCCAAAACACCGTCCAAACGCGCATATTCCTCGTCCAAAACCCCCGTCAGCAACCGCGCCGCCGCCCCAGGCACGCTCGCTTCGTCATAACGCAAGACAAACCGGCTACCCCGGACGACATGGTTGCTCGTGTCATTCGCCGCTTCCCGCTCAGCCCTCGCCGCCAGCGCCGCCACCTGCGGATTCGCCTTCAATGCCAGGGACCGCCGGAAATAGCCCCGCGCTTTCTCCGGTTGATCGCTCTGCAGCGCCGCCACTCCCGCCAGGGCCAGCACGCCCGCGTCCCGGTCCGCTCCCTCCCGCGCCAGGGCATACTCCACCATTTGCAGCGCCTGCCTCGGTTGCCGCGCCTCCAGCAACGCCACCGCCCGCCTCAGACTCGACCCTTCTTCCTGCCGCGCCACCATGCTCCGGATCTCCGCCGGCAGTCCCGAATCCCCCGCCCCCCTTCGCGCCGCCTCGTAGTCCTCCAATCCCGTCAACTCGCGCCCGAAAACGGATCCCGTCCGTCCATCCGCGCTCACCCGGAAACACGCCCCTCCCTCGCCCTGAATCGATGAATGCACCACCACCGCCGCCCCCGGCGCCAACTGCACCACCACCGGCGCATCTGCCGCGCAATACGCCCGCAACGCTGCCCCCGCCGGACCCGCCTGCGGCCCCCCCTGCATCAGCAACAATAACCCCACTACACCCGCAATCGTCATCATCCCATCCCTCCATCGGCATCCTCATCCCGAAACTTGACATCCAGATGGGACTGAGCCCAGACTACTTTGAGGGTTGGTTCAGACAGCTAGGGGAGATCTCTAAATGAATTCCGACCGGGAGGCCCCGCCCGCCATGGCCCGAACCACCAGCGACCGTCTCCAGGGCACCATCGACCTGCTCGTCCTCCACTCCCTCGCCCGCCAAAGCCCCATGCACGGCTATGGCATCACCCTGCACATCCAGCACGCCTCCCTCGATGTCCTCCGCGTCGAGGAAGGCTCCCTCTATCCCGCCCTCCACCGGATGACCAAAGCCGGGTGGCTCTCCGCCGAATGGGGGATCACCGAGAACAATCGCCGCGCCCGCTATTACGCCATTACCGAAACCGGTTTAGAGCGCTTAAAACACGAAGAAGAGGCCTGGAATCGCCTCACACAAGCCGTTGCGCGCGTCCTGAAGCATCCCTGAATCCCACTGCTGGACAAAACTATCCGTATCCGATAGAGTTATAGGAATATGTCGAAAACGAAAGATCTGGATCGCCCCCTGGGCTTCAACACGCGCGCCCTCCACACCGGCTTTGACTCCGACCCGGCCACGAACTCGCGGGCGGTGCCGATCTATCAGACTACATCCTTTGTTTTCAACGACTCCGCGCACGCGGCCGCCCTCTTCGGCCTGCAGCAGTTCGGCAATATCTACACCCGGATCATGAATCCGACCACCGACGTGCTCGAACAGCGCGTCGCTTCGCTCGAAAACGCCGCCGCCGCCCTCGCCGTCGCCAGCGGTCAGGCCGCGCAGTTCCTCGCCATCAGCAGCCTGCTCGAAGCGGGCGACCACATGGTGGCTTCCAGCACCCTCTATGGCGGCACTTTTACGCAGTTTGATGTCAGTTTCCGCAAGTTCGGCTACGAAGTCACGTTCGTCGAGCCCGACGATCCGGAAAACTTCCGTAAAGCCCTGAAGCCAAACACCAAAGCCGTCTACGGCGAGACGATCTCGAACCCGCGCGGCAACGTGCTCGACATCGAGGCTGTCGCGAAGATCGCCCACGAGGCCAATGTCCCGCTCGTGATCGACAACACCTTCGGCACCCCCTACCTGTGCCGTCCGGCCGACTTTGGCGCCGACATCATCCTCCATTCCCTCACGAAGTTCATGGGCGGCCACGGCACTTCGATCGGCGGCATTATCGTGGATGCCGGCAAGTTTGACTGGTCCAAGAGCAGCCACCGGCAGCTCAACACCCCCTCGGCCGCTTACCATGGCATGAACTTCAGCGAGGCCTTCGGCAATCTCGCTTTCATTCTTCGCGCACGCGTCGAGGGCCTTCGCGACATGGGCCCGGCGCTCAGTCCTTTCAACGCTTTCCAGTTCATCCAGGGCATCGAGACCCTCGGAATGCGCATGGAACGCCACGTCGGCAACGCCCGCCTCGTCTCGGAATACCTCGAAGCCCATCCGCTGGTCAGTTGGGTCCGCTACCCCGGTCTGCGGTCGAGTCCCTACTTCTCGCTCGCCAGCAAATACCTGCCGAAAGGCGCCGGCGCGGTCTTCAGTTTCGGCATCAAGGGCGGCTATGACGCGGGCGTCAAGTTCATCGACTCCCTGAAGATCTTCTCGCACCTCGCCAACGTCGGCGATGCCCGCTCGCTGGTCATCCACCCCGCCTCGACCACCCACCAGCAGTTGTCGGCCGACCAGCAGGCTGGCGCGGGTGTCTCCCCCGACATGATCCGCCTCTCGGTGGGCATCGAAGACATCGAAGACCTCCTCTGGGATCTCAAACAGGCTCTCGAAGCCTCCCAGAAGTAGACTTTCACCCCGCAAGCACCACGAAACGCCCCGCCCACCCCGGCGGGGCGTTTTGCAATTCCAACCCAGGCATCGAGGTCGATATGACAAGATGGACTGGTCAAGGAAGAGTGGAATGACCGCACCTGCCCCGAGCGCCCTGAAACGTGTCGGATTCTCGCTTGGAGCCTTGCTTGTCTCGGTCACGCTTTTCTCCATCTTGTTGCCGCTTGTTCCCGGACAGCTGGGCAGACTGGGTCCATTTCCCTTCACTTTTCTCGCGACGCTGGTCTTTGCGCTGCCGGTTTGGTGCCTCTATCTGCCGTTCGTCCTGACGCTGAAGGACGCGGAAGGCCGGCGGCGCTGGATCATTCTGGTGACTGGAACTCTGATCGGACCTGTCGCCATGGGCCTGTGGGCTGCTGCGCTTCTCCTAAACACCCTCGGTCTGCAACGAATCGTGTATGAGGCGGGCGACTTGAGGCCGATCGGAGCCTTGATGGGCTTCGCCTTTTTCGTCGGTTGCCTGACTTCGGCCTTCTATGTTCTCGCGTTGCGGCGCATGCTTCGCCGGCCCCGATGACCGGGGGTCGAAAATGACGCAACCCCTTGCTCCCTGCCCCCGCTGCCGTTAAGATCACGGCAGGAGGCTCCCATGCTCCTTGCCCTTGCTCTTCTTTTTTCCGGCGCATACCTCGAAGCCGACGCCAGGCTGAACGGCCGCATCCTCGATATCAACATCCGATTCATCAACGAAGGCGCTCCGTTTACCCTCGAATTTCACTCCCAAAAGCTCTACGATTTCGAGATCCAGCCGGCCAATCTGCGCTGGAGCGACAGCCGCGTCTTCGGCCGGGGCCGCGCCCGCCGCGCCATGGGCCCGGGGGTCTGGCGCCTGCGTGACCGCTGGATTCTCCCGCCCACCATTGAACCCGGCGAATACAAACTCCGCGTCTGGTTCGACAACACCGCGGGTCCGAAACTCGAAACCACCATCCCCCTGACCATCCCCCCGCCGCGCCAATAATCGTTCGCGCTTCACCCGGAAATCCCGTCCTCCTTCACCGGTCTCTGACAGAACACTCTCGGCGCCGCCTCCGATTTCGTTTGGACAAGAGCTCCCTTTATCGTAGAATCAGGGCTAGTGACGAACCGATGAGACACGCATTTCTGCCGCTCCTCCTCGCCCTCCCCCTCGCCGCCCAGGACCCGCCCACCTTCCACTCCGACACCCGCCTCGTGGAATTGCAGGTCGTCGTCACCGGCCGCGACCGCGCGCCCGTCACCGGATTAACCGCCGATGACTTCACCATTCTCGAAAATGGCAAGCGCAAATCCATCGCTTTTTTCACCGCCCCCTCCGCACAACCAAAGCAGCGCCCAGACCCCCTGCCCCCCGGCCTCCTCACCAATCGCCCCGAATATGCCCCCAGCGCCCCGCAAGGCGTCATGGCGGTCGTCCTCGATGTGCTCAACACCCGCGCCGGCGACCAGTACTTCGCCCGCTCCCAGACCGCCCGCTTTCTCAAGGACCTCACCGGCAGCGAACGCGTCGGCCTCTATGTCCTCTCCAACCGCCTCCGCGTCCTTCACAGCTTCACGGATGATCCCCTCTCCCTGGCCCGGATGGTCCAGAAGCTCCGCGGCGAATGGCCCGCCGGCGGCGCGGACCAGGAACAACAGAGGAAACTCGAGGCCGATCTCTTCACGCAGGCTGCCGGCGGTGTCGAACTCGAAGCCTTGATGTCCAGCACGGCCGAGCAGACAAGAATGCAGACGGAATCCCGGATACGCATGACTCTCGAACAGTTGGAGATTCTCGGTCAGCACTTGGCCGGAGTTCCGGGGCGCAAGTCCCTCGTCTGGGTCAGTTCTGGCATTCCGATGCTCACCATGGCCTTCAGCCCCGCACCCGGTCCGCGTGGGAGCGCAATGGCCTACTACTATCGTGAGAACGCCCGGTTCGAACGTGCCGTCCGCCGCCTCGCCGAAGCCAACGTCGCCGTCTACCCCGTCGACGCCCGCGGCCTCCAGGGGGGCAACCTCACCCCTGTCGTCCAGCCCAACCTCGGCCGCTATGGCAGCAGGGGCGACGCCACATTCAATCTGGAATTGATGCAGGTCCCCGCCAGGGACACCTTCCCCTCCATGCAGTTCCTCGCCGACGCCACCGGCGGGCGCGCCCTCTACAACTCGAACGACCTCGAATCTGGCCTCCGCCAGGCCGCCGACGACCTCCAGTCCAACTACACCCTCGCCTATTACACCGATCTCGACGACGACGCCAAAAAGCGCGAACTCAACGTGCGCGTCCGGGGCCGTGGCCTCGACGTGCTTGCCCGCAAGCGCGTCCCCGCCGCCCGCCGCGATGGCCTGCTCGAAGTCCGCGACCTCCTCGACAGCCCCATCGACGCCACCGGCATCCTCCTCAACGGCCGCGTCACCCGCGACGCCAATCAACTCCACGTCACCCTCCAGATCGAACCCGGCAGCCTCCTGCTGACCCGCAACGGCGCCCACACCGAAGCCATCGTCGAAATTTACCTCGCCCAGATCACCCCCGCCGGCCAGCGGAAAGTTCAGGACGCCCGCCTCTCCCTCCGCCTCACCGAACCCGAACTCGCCAAACTCGTCAACGACGGACTCCTCTACCAGCGAACCCTCGACCTCGACCCCGAAACCGAACGCCTCCGCATCCTCGTCCGCGACGCCCGCTCCGGCGCCTCCGGCACCATGGACGCCCCCATCCGCCTCGTCCCCAACGAACCCCCGCGGCGCTAAACCACCAAGCCGCCCCGGATTTGCAGTATGCTCGCCGGTATGCAGACCCGGCGCTCCTTTTTAACCTCCCCCCTCGCCCTCGCCGCCCAACCCGCCGCCCCACCTCGCTCCCTCAAACGCCACATCCCCACCCACCCCCTCGCCATCACCATGTGGGACTTCTCCTGGCTCGAACGCCGCTGGCCCGGCGCCGGCTACGAAGACTGGGATCTCGCCCTCGATGAACTCAAAGCCCGCGGCTACGACGCCGTCCGCATCGACGCCTACCCCCACCTCGTCCACTTCAACCCCACCCGCACCTGGGAACTCCTCCCCCAATGGAACACCCAGGATTGGGGCGCCCCCGCCCGCTGCCGCGTCCAGGTCCAGCCCGCCCTCAATCAATTCATCGCTAAATGCAAACAACGCCAGATCTCCGTCGGCCTCTCCACCTGGTTCCGCCAGGATATCGACGACCACCGCCTCAAAATCACTTCGCCTGAACTCCTCGGCCAGGCCTGGAAATCCACCCTCGATTCCATTGACCCCTCCCTCCGCGACAATATCCTTTACGTCGACCTTTGCAACGAATTCCCGCTCACCGTCTTTGCCGCCTTCCTCCCTGAAAAGCTCCGCCGCGCCTCCCCCGAAGGCGTCCGCTGGATGCGCACTCCCATCGACCTCCTCCGCGCCGCCCACCCCCAATACGACTACACCTTCTCCATCACCAATCAATACGACACCTGGCGCGACGAAGACGTCTCCATGCACGACTTCCTCGAACCCCATCTCTGGATGACCCACTTCTCCGATTTCTACACAAAACTCGGCTACAATTACGAACGCTTCGACCCGAAAGGCTACGACAACCTCGCTCTCCATGGCGAACGCCTCTACCGCGAAAACAAAGCCCATTGGCACGACCGCCTCAAACACGGCATCGACTTCCTCGCCGAATGGTCGAAAACCGTCAATAAACCCCTCATCACCACCGAATGTTGGGCCGTCGTCGATTACAAGGATTTCCCCCTCCTGAATTGGGACTGGATCCTCGAACTCTGCGACCTCGGCACCCGCCACGCCGCCGCCCACGGCCGCTGGATCGCCATCAGCACCTCCAACTTCTGCGGCCCCCAATTCCGCGGCATGTGGCGCGAAACCGCCTGGCACCAGCAAATGACGAAAATTATCCATTCCGCCCGCCTGCCGGCATGGTAATCCTATAGTTCAGGATGCGCCTTTTGTGGTTGTGTCTCCTGCCCGGCCTTTGGTGCGCCGCGCAGGAGACGCCCGAACCCGGAACCCTCACCGGCATCGTCCTCGACGCCAACACCGGCGAACCGGTCGCGCGCGCCGCCCTCACGCTCTCCCTCGCTGCCCGCCCCGGATTGTCCATCGACGAACTTCCCCCGCATCACGAAACCATCACCGCCAGCAATGGCCGCTTCCGCTTCATCGCCCTCCCTCCCGGCCGCTATTACCTCCGCGCCCGTAAAGCCGGCTACCTGCTGCAACACTACAACCCGCGGCCGCGCGCCACCGGCGCCGCCTCCATTCCGGTCTCCGCCGGCCCCGCTCCCACGCAGGTCGAAATGCGCCTCCTCCCTCAGGCCGTCGTCAGCGGCCGCGTCCTCGACGAAAACGGTGAACCCGTCGAACGCGCCCACGTCGCGCTCGAAGCGTTGGAATACAGCCCCCTCGGGCGCCAGCAACTCTGGCCCACCCAGAACACCGCCACCTCCGACCTCGGCGAGTTCCGCTTCGCCGGCCTTCCCCCCGGCCGCTACTACCTCTGGACCCGCCTGCGCCCCACCCTGATGATCGAGGACCTGCCACGCCTTCGCGACCCCGATGTCGAAATCGAAACCGACTACGTTCCCGTCTATTACCCGAACAGCCCGGACATTGAGGGTGCCACCCCCATCGACCTCGAACCCGGCTCGGACATCCAGGGTCTCGACATCCGCCCCCGCAAATTCCCTGTCTACCGCATCAGCGGCCGCGTCGCGGCACACGATGTTCCCGGCGCGCCCACCAAGCTGATGCTATTTCCTCACCAAAGCTCACCTCTCGCCGCCCTCGCCGGACCGCGGACCCGTATTCAGCCAGACGGCCGTTTCGAGTTCGCCGGCGTGCCGCCCGGCCGGTACCACATCGCCGCGCTGCACGAGGGTGGCGAAGGCCGCAACCCCTGGCTCTGGCAGTCCGAGGTCCACATCGGCAAACGGGATGTCACGAACGTGACCATCGCCTACAACGAACCCGCCCGGATCGCCTGCGATCTGAGTATCGAGGGCGACGACAGCGATGCGCCAACGCGCGCGCCCATCGTCGTGAGCTTGATGCCGATGGAAGGTCCGATTGTCGCCACCCCGCATGGCCGGTCCGAACACCGCCGCACATTCGCCATCGAAAGTGTCGTGCCGGGCCACTACTGGGTGCAGGTTTCGGGCAGGCCCCAACCCGATTCCTGGCTCAAATCGATCATCTTCGACGGGCGCGAAGTGGACGAATCCGGCCTCGTGCTCCAACCCGGCGCATCCGCCCGCCTGACCCTGGTGTTCGCGCCCAACGCCGCCAGCCTCGCCGGCGCCGTCGTCAACAGGGATGGCGAAACCGTCCCCGGCGTTACCGTCGCCCTCGTCCCCGAACGCCCCAACCCCACCCGCCGCGACCTCTACCCCACCGCCGTCACCAGCAGCGATGGGAGTGTTGAACTCAAAGACCTCGCCCCCGGCCGTTACTTCCTCTTTGCCTTTGACCATCTCCCCCCCGGCGCCCACCCCGACCCCCAATTCCCCAAACCCCCCCCCACCCCAGCCCCCCCCCCCCAAAACGAACCCCGCCGCCGCCCCCAAACCCAGCTCCGCCCCCCCGCCCCCCTCCCCCAAAA
>DNFG01000510.1 GCA_003487005.1 Bryobacterales bacterium | reverse complement strand
ATGGTGACGGGTTGCATTTCGCTGGGCGGGCGAAGTGGGTGATCAAGCCGGCGGGGAACCAGGTGTTTCCGGGGGAGGTGGAGGAGTACATCGGGCGGTTGAGCGAGCAGGTGGCGTCGGTGGGGGTGGTGGGGGCGGAGCACGCGATCTGGTCTGAGGCGATTGTGGCGTTTGTCGAGAAGAAGCCGGGGGCGACGATCACGGATGTGGATTTGCGGCGGCACGCGCGGGGGCTGACGTCGTACATGAGGCCGAGGCACTACGTGTTGCTGGAGCCTGGGGAGATGCCGCTGAACCGGGTGGCGAAGGTGGACGCGCTGAAGTTGAGTGAAATGGCGCGGGAGGAGGTCCGGAAGTTGCGGGAACGAGGGCGGTGGGACGGGGAGACCGAAGACGAGGTCTGAATCTGTCCAAAATCTGACATAATCAAGCCATGCAGCCAAGAGCCGAGTGGGTAGAGAAGCGCAAGACCGACGCGATCCGCACGCAGATGCATTATGCGCGGCGGGGCGTGGTGACGGAAGAGATGGAATATGTGGCCCGGCGCGAGCAGTTGACGCCCGAACTGGTGCGCGAGGAAGTGGCGCGCGGCCGCATGATTATTCCGGCCAATATCAACCATCTGAGCCTCGAGCCGATGGCGATCGGGGTGGCGGCGAAGTGCAAAATCAATGCAAATATCGGTAATTCGGCGACGACGTCGGATATCGAAGGGGAACTCGAGAAGCTGCGCTATTCGGTGAAATACGGGGCGGACACGCTGATGGATCTGTCGACGGGCGGGGATATTCCGCGGATCCGGCAGGCGATCATCAATGAGAGTCCGGTGCCGGTGGGGACGGTGCCGATTTACGAGGCGTTGAGCCGGGTGAGGCGGGTGGAGGATCTGACGGCGTCGGTGATGCTGGAGGTGATCGAGGAGCAGGCGCAGCAGGGCGTGGATTACATGACGATCCACGCGGGTGTGCTGGTGCAGCACATTCCGCTGACGACGAAGCGGGTGTGCGGGATCGTGAGCCGGGGCGGGTCGATTCTGGCCGAGTGGATGGTGAAGAATCACAAGCAGAATTTCCTTTACGAGCATTTCGAGGAGATCTGCAAGATTTTGCAGAAGTACGATGTGAGCTTTTCACTGGGCGATGGATTGCGGCCGGGCGCATTGGCGGACGCGAGCGACGCGGCGCAATTCGCGGAATTGAAGACGCTGGGCGAATTGACGAAGATTGCGTGGAATTACGACGTGCAGGTGATGATCGAGGGTCCGGGGCACGTGCCGATGGACCAGATCCAGATGCAGGTGGAGAAGGAAAAGGAGCTTTGTTACGAAGCGCCTTTTTACACGCTGGGTCCGCTCGTGACCGATTTCGCGCCGGGTTACGACCACATTACGAGCGCGATCGGGGCGGCGATGATCGGCTGGTATGGCGCGTCGATGCTGTGCTACGTGACGCCGAAAGAGCACCTGGGTCTTCCGAACAAGGAGGACGTGAAGCAGGGCATCATCGCCTACAAAATTGCGGCGCACGCGGCGGACATTGCGCGGAAGCGTCCGGGGGCGCGGGACCGGGACGACGAGTTGTCGCGGGCGCGGTACCGGTTCGACTGGAAGCGGCAGTTCGAACTGGCGCTGGATCCTGAAACGGCGCAGGCGTACCACGACGAAACGCTGCCGGAAGAGGGGTTCAAGGACGCGCATTTCTGCTCGATGTGCGGGCCCAAGTTCTGTGCTTACAACATTTCGCAGAAGGTGGAGGAGTTCACCGCGGAAGAAGCGCAGGCGGTGCTTGAAGGGCGGACGAAGAGCGACCTGGTGAATCTGGCGGGGGACTGAGGTCCCGAATCAGGCGAGCGAGATTTCGGCGCCGATGTGCTGGAGCGCGACGCGGTCGCGTTGCGTTCCGGCGGCGTCGAGGAGGCGTTCGATGGGTTCGGAGACGGGTTCGCGGCTGAGGTTGAAGGTGGCGTGGTGGACGGGGACGACGAGGCCGGCACGGGCGTGTTCGGCCATCTGCCAGGCCTGTTCGGGGGAGCAATGGTTCCGGATCCAGGGGTCGTACGCGCCGATGGGCATGAGGGCGAGTTCAGCGCCGCCGAGGCCCTGGAAGGCGGTGGTCATGGCGGTATCGCCGGCGTAGAGGACGCGGCGGCGTCCGGATTCGATCAGGAAGCCGTTGTAGCCGCGCCAGGTGTCGGTGCGCATCCGGGCGCCCCAGTGTTTGACTTCGAGGCCGCGGATGGTGAGTGGGCCGACGCGCACGGTTTCCTCCCAGCCGACTTCCTGGACGCGGGCGTAGCGTTCGGTGCGGAGGAGGTCGGAGGTGCCGCGGGCGGTGACGATTTCGAGGTCCTTGCGCTCCATGGCGCGGAGAGTGGGGATGTCGAAATGGTCCATGTGGGCATGGGAGAGGAGGATGGCGTCGACGCGGGGGATCTGGTCGAGCGGGAGGGCGGATTCGACGATGCGCTTGAGGCCGAGGGTGAAGGGGCCGAGATTGAGGCCGACGCGGGTGGAGAAGACGGGGTCGGTGATGACGGTAAACCCTTCAATTTTCAGGAGAACCGTGGCGTGGCCGAGCCAGGCGGCGTGGATGCCGGTCTCGGGCCAGAGGTGGGGGGCGGGCTTCGCGG
>DNFG01000527.1 GCA_003487005.1 Bryobacterales bacterium | reverse complement strand
GCAGTAGTAGCCGGCGTCGCGGAGAAGAAGGGCTGGCCGGGGCGGCGTTTGTTCCAGTGAGCCTGATTCGAGCTTTCGTCCCAGACGCCGTCGGGGGTGTTGGCGAAGTTGTAGTCGGTTTTGACGTTGTTCGCGCAGTAGTAGCCGGCGTCGCGGAGGTACATCGGGAAGGGCTTGACGGAAGCGGGCAGCAGGGCGGCGCTACGCATGTGATTGGCACCGAGGCAACTGGGGTACATGGCGCTGATGATTCCGGTGCGTGAAGGGGCGCAGACGCCGGCGACGGTGTAGGCATGGGAGTAGCGGACGCCCTCGTTGGCCAATTTGTCGAGAGTGGGGGTGATGGCGTGGGGATCGCCGAAGCAGGGGAGTTCGTTGCCGATGTCTTCGGTGGAGAGCCAGAGGATATTGGGGCGGGCGGGAGACTGTCCGAAGGAGAGAGCGGCGGGGCTGGCGAGGAAGGTCCGGCGGTTGATGAGCATGGCGATTCCTGGGGGGCATTGTATCGACTTGGGGCGAGCGTTGTAGGCTGGTGGGATGTTGATTCGCCTGCTTCCGTTGGTTCTCTGTTTTGCCTGGCTTGCGCCAGCAGAGATTGTGACCGAGAAGGTGTTCGGTCCGGAGGTGAAGACCGGGCCATACAAGCACCCGTCCACGATCACCGGGCTGGACAACGGGGATCTGCTGCTGGCGTATTACGGCGGCGAGGGCGAGTACGCGAATGACACCGCGGTTTTTGTAGCGCGGAAGAAAAGAGGAGCGAAGACGTGGTCGGCGCCTCGGCGCGTCGTGCAGGATCCATTCCGCTCGGTGGGCAATGGAGCGATCTGGCAGGCACCGGACGGCGTGGTGTGGCTGTTTTACGTGATCCGGTTTGGCGACACGTGGAGCGAGTCGCGCATCGGCGTGAAGATCTCGAGGGACCGGGGGGAGACCTGGTCGGACTCCTCGCTGCTGACGCTGGAACGGGGGTGGATGGTGCGCGGGGCGCCGATCGTGCTGTCGTCGGGCAAGTATCTGCTGCCGATCTATCACGAAACGGGCGAGGACCGCGAGCGGGTGGCTCCGGACACGACGTCGCTGTTCATGATCTACGATCCGGCGGCGAAGACGTGGACGGCGAGCGGGCGGATTCGCTCGCGGCTGGGGAATTTGCAGCCTTCACCAGTGGAACTGGCTCCGGGTCACGTTCTGGCGTTCTGCCGGCGGGGTGGCGGGTACGAAGGGCAGGACGACGGTTGGATGGTCCGGGCGGAATCGCGCGATGGCGGCATGACCTGGGGTCCGGGGGAAGACAGCCAGTTTCCGAATCCGAACTCGGCGGTGGAACTGCTGAAGCTGAAGAACGGGCACCTGGTACTGATCTACAACGACAGCTTCAAGGACCGGACGCCGCTGGTGGCTGCGGTCTCGGAGGATGGCGGCAAGACGTGGCCGGTAAAGAAGGTCCTGGCGGGCGGCCGGAATTCGTACGCGTACCCGAGCGCGTTTCAGGATGCGGACGGGGTGATCCATCTGGTGTACACGAGCGATGGACGGAAGCAGGTGAACCATGCGCGGTTCACGGAGGCGGATCTGCGGAAGCGGTGATCATGCGGCAGTTTCGGCGGGGCGGCGGGCTTCGGCGCGTTTGACCATGGCGACTCCGGTGAAGATGATGAGCATGGCTGCGGCTTCGCGGAGGCCGAAGGGTTCACGGTAGAAGAGCCAGCCGAGGGCGACGGCGACCACGGGATTGACGTAGTTGTAGATCGAGAGCACGGCCACGGGCAGGTGTTCCAGCACATAGATATAGCTGCTGTAGCCGACAATGGAGCCGAAGACGATGAGATAGAGGATAGCCCAGAGACCCTGGGTCTGGTTCCAGTGGATCTCGCCGCCGCGGAGGAGGGCGATGGGGAGGAAGGCGAGTCCGGCGGCGAACTGTTGCACACCCCCGCTGACGATGGGGTGAACGGTGGTGGGCTGGCGGCGCTGGACGAGCGAGCCGAACGACCACGAGAAGCAGCCGAACTGAAGCAGAAGGAAGCCCTTGACGATGTTGCTGGAGAAGCCGCCATCGAGGGCGCCGGGACCGACGAGCAGGGCGGCGCCGGCAAGTCCAACGAACATGCCGAAAAGCGTGGGTCCATAAAGCCGGACGCGGGGTGGGAGGACTGCATCGAGGCCGAGCATCCAGAAGGGTGAGATGGTGATGATGAGGGCGGCAAGTCCGCTGGGGATCCAGAGTTCGGCGATGGTGAGACAACTGTTGCCGACACCGAGGATGATGACGCCGTTCCAGGCGGTCTGCCGGAGTTCACGACCGCGGGGCAACGGGATGCGGAGAAGCCGGGCGCCGAGCAACATGAGGCCGCCGGAGATCAGGAAGCGGACGGCGACGAGAGTCATCGGCGGGAAGGCTTCGAGGGCCATCCGGATACCGAGGTAGGTGGTCCCCCAGAAGAAGCAGACCGAGACGAGCGCGGCGTAAGCCCAGAATTGTGGATGAGATCCCAACCTGTCAGGGTAGCATCGGCTAGAATGTTGGCTTGATATTGACCTTGACTCTGAACCCGGCGATTGACCGGAATGTGACTGTGGACAAGCTGGTCTTCGACGACCGCGCGTACATTCTCTCTTCGCACGAAACGGCGGGCGGGCGCGGGGTGAACGCCTCCTGCGTACTCCACTCGTTTGGAATGGAGACCGTGGCGGTGGCCATTTCCGGAGGGGCGGCGGGCAAGCGGCTGGAGCAGTTGTTCGGGAGCGGATGTACGTTCACGCCGGAGGTGGTGCGGGTCCGGAACCAGATTCGGACGAATTTTACAATTTCCGACCGCAGCGGATTGGCGGTGAAGTTGAACGAGAAGGGACCGGAGTTGAGTGCGGCCGAGCTGCAGCGGGTGGAGAAGGCGGTGAAGGGACACTTGAAGCGGGCGCAGTGGCTGATGTTGTGCGGATCCCTGCCGCCGGGAGTGCCGGCGGATTTCTACGCGCGGCTGGTGCACCGGTCGAATCGAGATGGAGTGCCGGTTCTGCTGGATGCCGACGGGGAGGCGCTGGAAGCGGCTCTGGCAGAGAAGCCGACGGTGGTGACGCCGAATCAGCAGGAGGCGGAGCGGCTGCTGGACCGTGCGTTATTGACCCGTGGACATTTTCTGGAGGCGGTCTCGCATATCCGCGCCATGGGCGCGAGGGCGGTTGTGTTGTCGTTGGGTTCACGGGGAGCGACTGCGGTGCGGGAAGGCGAGCCGCCGGTCGAAGTCGTTCCGCCGAGGGTGGATGCGCTGTGTCCGATCGGTGCGGGCGACGCACTGGCGGCGGCTTTCACATGGGCGATGGCGATGAAGGGCGATTTCGTGGAGGCGGTGCGATGGGGTGTGGCTGCGGGGACGGCCTCGGCGAGGCTGCCAGGCGTGAGTTTTGCAAGTCTGGAGCAGACGCGGGCGGTGTTCGAGCGGGTGGAAGTGCGGGCGGCGGGGTAGGGAAGGCGCGGCGACGACTTTGCCAGGCGCAGGGCCCCGTATTCCCATCTCCGTGAAACCATAAATATGGTAGACTGGGGTCATGAAGACGACCGTGGAAATTCCGGATGAGCTTTTCCGCGAGGCGAAGGAGTACGCCGCCCATCATGGAGTGCCCTTGCGAGAGATCGTCTCCCGAGGCATCCGCCAGGTGATTCAAGGCGGTTCGGGTCAGCGCAAGTTCCGGCTGAAGACGATCACCGTTCAGGGTCAAGGCTTGGTTGAAGAGATGGATTGGCCCGCGATCCGGGCCCGCATCTACGAGGGCCGGGGCGAGTGATTGCGGTTGACACGAACCTGCTGGTGTATTCCGTCCGGGAGGACTCACCTTGGCACCGATCGGCATTGAGGTGCATTCGGGAACTCGCGGAGGGGCCCATGACCTGGGCCATTCCGTGGCCTTGTATTCATGAGTTTCTGGCAGTCGCCACCAGCCCGAAGATCTATCAGCCGCCGATGCCAATCAGTCAGGCAGTGCAGCAAGTTGAGAACTGGATGGAGAGCCCGAGCCTCCGTCTGCTCGGCGAGACGACCGGCTACTGGCCACAATTGCAGCACATACTACGAGCCAGTCCTGTTTGTGGAGGCGCGGTGCACGACGCACGAATCGCGGCGTTATGCCGGGCTGCCGGAGTGACCGAACTCTGGAGCGCAGATCGCGATTTCTCGCGATTCCCGGGCCTGGTGACGCGGAATCCCCTTGGCGGCTAGCCCCCGTAAGCTGCCGCGATCATCTTGCGGAGGTACGCGGCGTCCCGGGCCATAGCGTCCTGCGGGTTGGTGGTGTTGTACTCGACGTGGAGCGAGAGTGGGCCGCTGAAGCGGGCGCGGGCGAAATGATCGAAGCAGGTCTTCCAATCGACCATACCCTCGCCCAAGGGCACCCAGCGCGGGCGCCAGTGGCTGTTCTGGCGTTCCCAGTGGGCGTCCTTGACGGCGACCATTTTGAGGCGGGGCATGGCGAGTTCGAGGGAAACGCGCCAGACGCCGACGCCGCCTTCCATGGTGGCGTGGCCGGGGTCAAAGTAATAGCCTGCGTAGCGCGGATCGGCCTCCATGAGCATCTCGCGGAATTCCCAGAAGCCCGCACCGACATAAGCGCCGGAGTGGTTGTGCAGGCCGAGCGAAACGCCGGCGCGCCGGGCGAGAGCAACGAGTCCGCGAAAGCCGAGGCGGGCTTCGACGATGGACTGGAGGGCGGATTTGTCGCCGGAGTACCGCCAGTAGCCGGGCTTGAAGAGCGGGATTCCGAGACGGCGCATGGTGTCGATGGTCTGGCGCGCGCCTGGGCTGGCGATCGAAGTGAGATCGGTTGTGATCATTGGCACGCTGAGACCGGCCTCGCGGATGGCTTCGACCGCCTTGGGCAGATCCTCGGCAACGCGTTCGGGCAGGACATGGCCGCGCGGACGGACAGTGAGATCGACGCCGTCAAAACCCAGCTCTTTCGCGCGCTGGCCGAGTTGTTTCCAGTCCAGTTGCGCGAGGTGCTTGGAGAAGATGCACACCGCTGGGCGCGCCGCCGGCTTCGGTTGAGCCCCGAGCGGCGCCGCGCCCAGCGCGGTGAGGAAATGACGGCGGTGCATGTTCAGCCCAGTTTATAGGGGGCGCGGTATTCGTAGCTGAGGTAACGGTTGGCCTGGGTGTTGTTGGTAAATTTCTCACCTGCGGGATCCCATTCCAGGAGGGAGCGGGTTCGCAGTGCAATGTGGCCGATAATGGTGGCGGCGGTGGACAGGTGGCCCTCTTCGACGTCGCAGTGGCACTTGGCGCGTGTCTTGACGCAATCGAGGAAGTTGCGGGCGTGCCAGGTGGTGTCGGCGCGGCCCGTGCGTTCGGCGGACTGGACGGGTTCCATGGCTGGCTTCCTGGATGGGCCGTAGCCGCGCTCAAGATTGCGGTCGAGCGGCGTGCGCTGGCCGAAGAGCACTTCGGTGGTCCGCTCGGGGACCACCTCCCAGCGGCCGCTCTGCAGGTACATGGTGCCCTTGGTGCCTCGGATTTCGAGTTCGGCGTTCTTGGGGTTCGGAGCCGAGCCGTTGGCATTGTACTGAGTGAAGACGACGAGGCACTTGTCGAACTCCCAGAGCACTTCGCAGGTGTCGGGAATCTCGCGGTTGTCATTGACGGCATAGCGGCCGCCCAGGGCGGTGACCGCTTTGGGAGAGCGCTCGCCGAGCGCCATCCGGATGAAATCCATGTAATGGACGCCGAAGTTGGTGATCTGACCGCCGGAGTAGTCGTAGAACCAGCGGAAATTGTAGTAGGTGCGGTTGAGGTTGTAGGGCACCTTGGGCGCGGGTCCGAGCCAGGCGTCCCACTCAGCCTCGTTTGCCGGCGCGATGTTGGGGGCATTGCCGATGCCGTTCGGCCATTCGTTCTGGACGTGGTACCCCTTCGCGACGGTCACCTTGCCGAGCCCGCCATTGCGGACGAACTCAGCGGCCTCGCGCAGAGATTTCACGCTGCGGCGATGGATGCCGACCTGCGTGACGCGTTTGGTTTCATTGGCCACTTCGACCATCCGCCGGCCTTCCTTCACGGTCAGCGACAGCGGCTTTTCCACGTAGACATCCTTGCCCGCGCGGCAAGCGGCGATGAACATGAGCGCATGCCAGTGGTCGGGTGTTGAAATGGCGACGGCGTCGACGTTCTTGTCCTCGATGACGCGGCGCCAGTCCCTGTATTTGACAGGCGTGGCGCGGGACTTCTTCACGGCGAAATCCATGTAATCCTCGCGCAGATCGCAGACTGCGGTGGTGACTTGATCGCCATGTTCAAGGAAGGCGTCATGGACCTGGTCGCCGCGGTTGCCGAGGCCGATGTAGCCCATTCGCAGACGATCGTTCGCGCCGAGGATTCGGCTGTAGCTGAGCGCGGTGGCGGTGGCGGTGGCCGCGCCGAAAGTGCGCCGGGTGATGCCAGACATCTGTTCTATTCCTCCCAAAGGAGATTTCCGGTTCCAATTCCATCACGTTTTGCGCTGGCGTGCATCTGGCTACATTGGCTTGAAACCTTCCGCGAGTTACCTTGAAGGAATGAGAAGTCTGCTGTCCGTCGTTTCGGTTGTGATCGGATTCGCCATGCTGGCTGAAGCTGCCCCCAAATCCATTACCGTCCAGGGCCACCGCGGGGCGCGGACGGTCCGGCCCGAGAACACGCTGCCCGCCTTCGAATACGCGATTGAGGTGGGTGCGGACCTGCTCGAACTGGATCTGGGGGTGACGAGCGACAATGTCCTCGTCGTTCATCACGACCAGACCATCAACCTCAAGATTTGCCAGGGCCCGGAAGGCGAGACGGCCATCCGCCGCCTGACGCTCGCGCAGGTCAAGCAGTTCGACTGCGGGTCAAAGCGCGCCGAAGGCTTCCCCCGGCAGGAACTGGCGCCGGGCGCGAAGATTCCCACGCTCGACGAGGTGCTTGCGCTCGCGCCGAAGGGATCGTTTTGGTTCAACATTGAGATCAAGTCGAATCCCAAGCGGCCCGACCTCGCGCCCGAACCGGAGGAGTTCGCACGGCTGGTGGCCGAAGCGGTCCGGAAACATGGACTCGAGAAGCGGGTCGTGGTGCAGAGTTTTGACTGGCGCAATCTGAAGGCGCTCAAGGCCATCGCGCCCGAACTGAGGCTTGCCGCGCTTTATGGGGGGATCCCAAAGGACTTCGTCAAAATCGCCGAGGAAGCCGGTGGCGTGCCCATCGTCTCTCCTCACCATTTGCTGGTGACCAAGGGCCGCGTCAAGAAGGCCCACAAAGCCGGCCTCACGGTCGTGCCCTGGACCGCCAATGACGCAAAACAGTGGAATCGCCTCATCAAGGCCAACGTCGATTCGATCATTACCGACGATCCCGCTGCCCTCATCGAACACCTGCGCTCCAGAAAGTTACGATAGAGGATTGCCCGGCACACTGCACGTTCACGAGGACTTCGTCAGCCACCACCTTGGCGCCCGCCGCCCGGTGGTCATCTACCTGCCACCGGGTTACCGCCGGGACACGCGCCGCCATTACCCTCTGCTGTTGCTCCATGATGGACAGAACGTGTTCGACCCTTCCACCGCCTACATTCCCGGGCAGCACTGGCGCGCGAAGGAAACCGCGGACGTCTTGCTCGCACAACGCCGGATAGAACCTCTCATCATCGCCGCGGTGTACCACGGGGCCGAGAAGCGCCTGCTGGAGTACACCCCTACGAGGACCCGCAGGCTTGGTGGCGGCGGCGCGGCACTCCATGGCCGGATGGTGATCGACGAACTGCTCCCCTGGCTGCGCGCCCGTTACCGGATTTCGCCGCGCCCCAGCAATACCGGCGCCGGCGGCTCATCGCTGGGCGGGCTGGTTTCGCTCTGGCTCGGCCTCGAACACCCCGAGATCTTCGGCCGTCTCGCCGTCTTTTCGCCCTCGGTCTGGTGGGATCGCCGCGCCATCCTCAAACAGGCCGAGCGGTTGAATCATTCACGCCGCCCGCGCATCTGGCTCGACACAGGCACCGCCGAGGGCGAGACGCCCGGCGCGCACCTGCTCGATACCCGCCTGCTCAAGGCGATGCTCGTCGGCAAGGGCTGGCGCGAGGGCCGGAGCCTGCACTACTTCGAGGCCGAGGGCGCCGCGCACTCCGAATCCGCCTGGGCCGCCCGCCTCCCGCTGGCACTGCAATTCCTCTACCCGCGAAAGGCCACGCCGTGAGAATCGGAATCGACGCCGGCGGCACTTTCACCGACTTTGTCGTTCTCCATCGCGGTGGACGCCTGGAGACCTTCAAGCTCCGCTCGAATCCCCGCGCGCCGCACGAGGTCATTCTCGCGGGTCTCGCCCGGGCCGCCGGGGACGGCCACGCGGACGTCGTCCACGGCTCCACCGTCGCCACCAATGCCCTGCTTGAGCGCAAGGGCGCAAGGACAGCACTCGTCACCACGGCGGGCTTCGAGGACCTGCTCGAAATCGGCCGCCAGAATCGCGCCGCGCTCTTTGACCTCACCCCTCCGCCGAAACGCCTGTTGATTCCCCGCGATCTCTGCTTTGGCGTAGAGGAGAGATTGCACGCCGATGGCTCGGTGGAGTTCGCGCCCGCCCACGCGGCCCTGCGCCGGCTTCGCGCAGCGCTGCGGCGTGCGAAGGTCGAATCCGTGGCCGTCTGTTTCCTCCACGCTTACCGCGACGGCCGCCACGAGGCGCTCGTCCTGGAAGCACTGGAGGGACTCTGCCCCGTCAGCGTTTCCCACGAGATCTGCCCCGAATTCCGCGAGTATGAACGCGCGTCCACCACCGCCTTGAACGCGTATGTGGGCCCGCTGATGAGCCGCTACCTCGAAAAATTGGCCGCGTCGCCACATTCGATTCATGTGATGCAGTCCAACGGCGGCGCCATGACCGTCGCAGAAGCCACACGCTTCAGCGTCCGCACGATTCTCTCCGGACCCGCTGGCGGCGTCGCCGGTGCCGTCGCTATTGGCCGCGACGCCGCCTGGACCCAGGTCATCGGTTTCGACATGGGCGGCACGTCCACCGATGTCAGTCTTTCCGACGGCGCCCCTGGCGAAACTCTCGAGGCAATGGTCGACGGCCTCCCTGTTAAGACACCCATGCTCGAGATCCACACCGTGGGCGCGGGCGGCGGTTCTCTCGCACGGGTTGATGCTGGCGGATTGCTGCGCGTCGGCCCCGAAAGCGCCGGTGCCGATCCCGGCCCAGCCTGCTATGGCTCAGGCGACCGCCCCACCGTCACGGACGCCCATGTCGTCCTCGGCCGGATTGCCGCGGGCCAACTCGCCGGTGGCTCGCTCCCCATCGACCCGACGCGGGCTCGTTCATCATTCGAACCGTTGGCCCAGGCTCTTCGTCTTTCCGTCGAAGAGACCGCCGCGGGCGTTCTCCGCGTTGCCAATGCCACCATGAGCCGCGCCATTCGCGTTGTTTCAGTTGAACGTGGCATCGACCCGCGGGGCTTCGCTCTCGTCGCCTTCGGGGGTTGCGGCGGATTGCATGCCTGTGAAATGGCCGAAGAACTTGGGCTCTCCACGGTGCTGGCTCCTGCGCTGGCTGGGTCGCTTTCCGCCCTGGGTATGCTTCTGGCGGACCGGATCCGCGACCACGCGGCCGGCGTCCTCGGCGAGCCCGACCCCGCCTCCCACTTTGCTGCTCTGGAAGCGCAAGCCAGCGCAGAGACGCCTGGCGCCCGGCTGGAGCGCCTCGCCGATCTCCGCTATCAGGGCCAAAGTTACGAACTCACCGTGCCCTGGAGCAGCCTCGCCGCCACGACCCGCCGCTTCCACGAAGCACACGAAAAGACCTACGGCTACGCCAATCCCTCCCGCGCCGTCGAGGCCGTCACCATACGCGTCCGTGCGCGGCGGCGCGCCCCAAAAGTCCCTCTGGCGCCGCAGGCCGCGGGATCGGACCAGCGAAAGCCGGTCCATCGCCGCGCACGGACGCGTATGGTG
>DNFG01000144.1 GCA_003487005.1 Bryobacterales bacterium | reverse complement strand
CTCACGATGGAAATCAAGGGCCGGAACCTGATTGAAGGCGTCCCCAAAACCCTCCTGATCAACGACAAGGAGATTCGGGAAGCCCTGTCCGAATGCGTTGCCACGATCATGAACGCGATCCGGGTCGCCCTCGAACGCACTCCTCCCGAACTCAGCGCGGACATCAGCGATCGCGGTATCGTCCTCACTGGCGGCGGGGGACTCCTCAAGAATCTGGACAAACGCATCCGCGAGGAGACGGGCCTCCCGGTTTCGATCGCAGAGGACCCACTGGCCTCGGTCGTGCTCGGCACCGGCCGGATGCTCACTGACTTCAAACTCCTCCGGCGGATTGCGATCGAATAACGGCCGCCCCGGGTCTGTTCTCCCTGGCTCGGCGATGCAGGTGGCGGGTTAACGACCATGGAAACGCTCCTCAACCGGTACCGGAACCTGAGCGTGCTGCTCTTGCTCGTCGTAGGGCAACTCCTGCTGCTCGCGTGGCAGGTGCGTGCTGGCGAGGATGCCCGGCTTCTCCGGGTGTGGGCGGTCACTGCGGTCACGCCCCTCGCCCGAGCCATCGAGTGGGCTCGTGGCGGAACCGGCGGTTTCTTCTCCGAATACGTCCTGCTGCGCGATGTGCGACGCGAGAATGCCGCCCTCAAGGAGGAAGTGGGACAGTTGCGGCTCGCGAACCGTTTCCTGAAGACGGAACTCGAGATGGCGGAGCGTGCGCGCGCTCTCGCGCTGTTCCGCGACCGCACGCCTTCCAAGGTCCTGGCTGCCCGGGTCATCGGCACCTCCGCCGGCCTGAACTCCCGGGTCGTCTTCGTCGATCGGGGGTCCACGGACGGCATTCGCAAGGGGATGGCGGTCCTGGTCCCCGAGGGCATCGTTGGCAAGGTCGTGCAGGCCTACCCGACGGCCTCTCAGGTGATGCTCGCGACCAGCCAGGGGTTCGCCGCCGGTGTCATCTCCCAGAAGCATCGGGTGCGTGGCACGCTCAAGGGCCTCGGGTCCTCCCTCTGTCCCGTCGAGTACATTGAAAATGAGGACAAAGTCGAGGCCGGCGAGTGGTTCTTCACCTCGGGAGACGACCGGATTTTTCCTCGCGGCCTCCCGGTCGGCACCGTGAAGACCGTTCGCGAAGGCCGTGGGGCCAAAGAGGTCACTCTCGATCCCAGCGGTCTCCGCGGCGGCATCGACGAAGTTCTGATCGTGGTCGAAGGCGTCCATGGCCTGGTTCCCGATCCTCCACGGCCCAGCAGCAACGAGGTGCAGATCCTCCCACCGCCCCCGGATGACATCCCCCAGGAGGAAAATCTGAGTCCGGCCTCCCGCGCCTTGCCCACCGAAGCCGACCGGCTGCGGGAACGGTACCGCCGCGTGGGCGACTCGCAGGGACACAACTTCGGCGCCAATCCGGGCCGCCCGCCGGATTTTAACCGGCCTGTCCCCGCCTCGCCCAAGCCCGCTGCCCCCAGACCCCAGGAACCGCCTCCACCCGAGGTGCAGCCGTGACCGGCTACGACGACCGGCTCCTTCTCCGGACGCCTTCCAAGACGCGCATCGCCCGGTATCCCGCCGCCGTCTGGATCATCGTCCCCCTCGTCGCCATCCTGTTCCAGGTCTACGTTCCGCGCTTCGTTGTCGCCCTGAGCTACCTTGAACTTCCACTCCTCGCCACCATTTACTTTTCGCTCATGAGCCGGCGTCCCGTCACCGGTTCCGTCTCCGGCGCGGTCATCGGCCTGCTGCAGGACTCCCTCTCCCACCAACCAGTGGGGCTTTTCGGCATCTCAAAGACGCTTGTTGGCTATTTTTCGGCTTCAGTCAGCCAGCGCTTTGATGTCGAGAATAACCTCCTCCGCTTCCTCCTGTCCTTCTTTCTTTTCCTCTTCCATCAGATCCTCTTCTGGGTCCTGTCGCGCAGTCTGCTTGGGGCAGCCCTGGACCTGCAGATTCCGCAGACGGTCATCTACTCCTTCCTGAATGCCGCCGTGGCCATTCCGTTTTTCCAGATATTGGATAGACTGAGGAGTGATACCCGGTAGTCACCGGGCGTGGGCTTAGCCGTGCGATACATTCCCGAAGAACGCCAGCCCGACGCCACGCTCACCCGGCCCCTGATCCGCGACGACATGAAGTTCGCCGCGGTCAAGATCGCCGGCTTCCAGTGGGTCATTGTTGCTGTCTTCCTCTTCCTCCTCTCGGGCTTTTGGGATCTCCAGATCCGCAATGAAGAGGTTTACAACGAGAAGGCGCAGGCGAACCAGATCAAGAGCCTGCCCATCCCGGCGCCACGGGGCAAGATCCTGGACCGCGACGGCCGGGTCATTGTCGATAACCACGACTCGTTCCGGCTGATCCTCTCCCGCGACACCCTGCGCGATGAACACCTGGGCCCCATCGCCGAGGGCCTGAATCTCGACCCCGCAGAACTCGCCGCCAAAGTCAATCGTTTCAAGAATCGCCCCACCTACTTCACCGTCTCCCTGAAGGAAGAACTCACTCCGGCCGAACTCACCTTCGTCGAAGCTCACCGCGGTCAGGACGCCTTCCCGGAGATGGAACTGATCAAGTCCCAATACCGCGTGTACCCCGGCGGTGGCCTGGGCGGGCACCTTCTCGGCTATGTCGGCGAGATCAACGACACCGAGCTCAACTCGGCGGAATGGGCCGCGTACAATCCCGGCGATGTGATCGGCAAGACCGGCCTCGAACGTTTCTACAACGAGAAGCTCAAGGGCATTGACGGGCAGCGCCGCGTGCGCGTGGACAAGCACATGAATACGCGCGAGGTGCTGGGGACGAAGGAAGCGATCCCGGGCCAGGACCTCCGGCTTACGATCGATCTTGACCTTCAGGTGGTTGCAGAACTCGCCATGGAGGGCCGCCGCGGAGCCGTGGTTGCGTTGAACCCGCAAACCGGCGAAGTCCTCGCTCTCGTGTCCACGCCCTCCTACGACCCCAACCGTTTCGTGGGGAGGATCGATTCCCGGGAGTGGAGCCGTCTCCAGAACGACGAGCAGCGGCCGCTTTTCAACCGAGCTCTCCAGGCCCAGCTCGCGCCCGGCTCCACTTTTAAGCCCATCATGCTGCTCGCCGCGCTGGAAGAAGGCATCATCGACGATTCCTTCACCGTCAATTGCAGCGGCGGCGCGACTTTCTACGGCCACTATCACCGCTGCCACAAGCGCGGGGGCCACGGCCGGGTCAATCTGATTAGCGCAATGGCGCAGTCGTGTGACGTCTTCTTCTACACAATTGGCAACCGGCTCGGCATCGACCGCATCGCCAAGTACGCCGAGATGGCCGGCCTCGGGCAGAAGACCGGCATCGACCTCCCCCAAGAAAAGGAAGGACTTGTTCCCTCGACGACCTGGAAGATCCGCCGCCTTCGGGAGAAGTGGTATGCCGGCGAGACGATTTCGGTCTCGATCGGGCAGGGCGCCCTCACCGTCACCCCGCTGCAACTCGCCCACGCGATCGGCGGGATCGCCACGGGCGGCGTCTGGATGAAGCCCCATCTGGTCAAGTCGGAGGCCCCGGCCCCGGCCCGGAAGGCTGACCTGAACATCGAGAACGTCAATCGCGTCCTCTACTCCATGTATGCGGTCGTCAACGAAGGCGGCACCGGCGGCTCCGCGCGCGTCCCCGGCCTCGAGATTTCGGGCAAGACGGGTACCGCCCAGCGGGCCTCCGATGCCCTCGTCCGCAGCGGCAAACTCGGCGCCGATTACCACGACGATGCGTGGTTTGTCGGCTTCGCCCCCCGCCACGCTCCTGAAATCGTTGTCGCCGCGCTCTTCGAAAACGGAGAACACGGCAATCTGGCCGGTCCGATCGTCCGCGATGTCATCAAGGCCTGGTTCGACAAGCAGGCCCGCGCTGGACGCGACGGATCCAAACTGGCCCGCCGGACCACCCTCGCGGAGCCGAAGCAATAATATGGCCAGCTACCGTCGCCTGCGCGACCTCGATTGGCCCATGATTCTGCTTGCCGTGCTGATCACCGGCCTCGGTGTGCTTCAAATCTACAGCGCAACATTGGAGACGGCTTCTGAATCTGCGTGGTGGAAGCAGTTGATCTGGCTCGTTGCCGGATTGGGCGCAATGTGGCTCATGGCCAAAGTGGATTACCACAATCTGCTCGGGCAGGTCCCGCTTCTGTACGCGCTCGCGCTCGGTTTACTTGCCCTGACTCCGATCATGGGCGCTTTGGTGTGGGGTTCGCGTCGCTGGATCCCGCTGGCTTTCGGCTTCCGTTTCCAGCCCTCGGAGTTCGTCAAACTAGTGATAGTATTACTGGTAGCCCGGTATCTGTCGGAAGTCAAAAGCGACCGGCTCGAAGTCCGGGACTTGGTGAAGCTGTCGGTGCTGGCCGGTATCCCGTTCCTGCTGGTGGCTTCTCAGCCGGATCTCGGAACGTCGTTGACCTATCTTCCGATTCTGGCCATGGGTATTTTTTTGGGAGGACTACGCTGGCAGCACGCGGCCGCGTTAGCCGTGCTGGCCGCTGTATTGCTCCCGTTGGGCTGGTTTGCTTTGGCCGACTACCAGAAGGCTCGCCTGGAAGTCTTTATTGATCCGGCGAAGGATCCTCTGGACAAGGGGTATCAGGCGATTCAGTCCAAGATCGCGGTCGGCGCCGGTGGTATCTGGGGCAAAGGGGTCACGAGAGGCTCCCAAACCCAACTCCGGTTCCTGCCCGTGACGCATACTGATTTTTTGATCTCGGCTTTCGCCGAGGAACATGGTTTCTTCGGCGTGGTTGTTTTGCTTGGTTTGTATTTTCTGCTATTGATGCAGATCGTCCAGAACGCCCAGTCGGCTCCCGACCGGGCCGGGATGATGGTCTGTATGGGAGTTTGCGCGACTCTGCTGTTTCACGTTCTGGTGAATGTGGGCATGGCAGTCGGGCGGATGCCGATCACCGGCATTCCCCTCCCCCTCATGAGTTACGGGGGGTCGAGCATGATAACAGTGTTCATGATGTTGGGGCTGGTCAATAATGTCCGGCTCCGGCGTTTCGTATCGTGAAGCGGCATACGAGTTGAGCGGCCGGCAGAGCGAATGCTCCGGCAGCGTGATGGAAACGATATTCATTGGCCGTCCCTTGAGGACGGCCCCGCGGGACCGGTTATCCGGTCCTCCGGTCACCAGATTTTCAGGCCGCCCGGGAAGTCCACCCGTGAAGTGGATCCAGGGCGCCCTCCATCCGCCTCCGGCAGTACCGCCCGCGCGAACGCTCCTCCCGGTGATCGCTCACCGCAGTGGAGGTTAGTTTGATGCCATCCAAGGAACTGGTGGTCAGCCAGACGCGCCACGAGACCAAAGTCGCTGTCCTCGAGGACGGCCAACTCGTCGAGGTGCATTTTCAGCGTGCCAACGAATACTCGCTGGCGGGCAGTATCCATAAAGGAAGAGTGACCCGCGTCCTGCCGGGCATGCAGTCGGCCTTTGTCGACCTGGGACTTGAACGCGATACATTCCTCTATGTCTCGGACTTTTTTGACGAGCATGGCGAAGACGTAGAAAAGATCGAGGACACTTCCGGCTCGGGTAACGGCCGGGGACGCGACCGGGATCGTGACCGGGAACGGGGTCGAGGCCGGGGGCGAGGCCGTGACCGGGACCGCGATCGCGGCCGGGATTCGCGCGAAACCCGTGAACCCGTTGCCGCAGTGCAGGATTCCACCCCAGAAGCCTCCGGGTCCGTGGAACCTGTCACGGCCGGCCCCGACAGCCGGCCCTCCGATGACAACGCGGAAAGCCGTCGTGATCGACGCGGCCGCCGCTCCCGCCGCCGCCGGGGGTCTGAAGGCGGTTTCCCCGACGCCAAGTACGCCAGTCCGGCTGACACCCTCGAATCCGAAGAGGCTGTCGAGCCCGAATCGGATCAACCCGCCCCCGCCCCGGCCGAGAGCCCCGATCCCCGCGAGGTGATCCTGCTGCCGGGCGAATCCCTGGCCAAGTACCGCAAGCAGCCCTCGCCTCGCGTCGAAGATCAGGACCCCGACCCACAACCGGAAGAGAGCGCCTCCGACGAAGACCGCCTCGAAGAGGCCGCGGAGGAGGCCGTTGAGCAACTCCTCGACCGCGTCGATGAGCTCGAGCAGGAGGAATTGCTCGCCCGTCGCGAGCCCGGAGCCGTGCTTATCGACTCCGATTCAAGTGACGAGTCCGACGAGGATTCGGACGAAGATTCGGAAGAAGATTCGGAAGACGACCCGGACGAGGAGTCAGACGACGACGAGTCCGGCGAAGACTCAGACGAGGGACTGGAAGACGATGGCAGCGACGACGCTGACGACGAATCCGGTGAAGACTCTGAGGATGAGCAGGGTGAGGATTCCGATGACGGTCCCGAGGTCGAAGACGGCGAGGAAGCCGGCGACGCAGATGACGAAGCCGGCGAAGTAGCAGCAGGGGACGAAGCAGCTGGCGAAGAAGTGGCGTCACGGGAAGCCTCAGATGTGGACGCCTCTTCCGAGTCCCCGGAATCGCCCGCCCCGGCCGAAGGCGAAGTCGAGGAACCTGCCGGCGAAGGTGAGGGCATCGCCCAGGCATCCGAGCAGGAAGAGGGAGTGGAACCGGCCCGGATGCCGCAAAGCCTCACAGCCACGCTGCGGGCCAAGGGCGAGCGGTTTGGTCATCGCGTGTCACGGCGCCGGCGGCGGGGCCGTGGC
>DNFG01000294.1:13153-13321 GCA_003487005.1 Bryobacterales bacterium | reverse complement strand
TCCGGGTCGTGGGACTCTCAACAGGCGGCGGAGCGGCGGTCATGCTTCCATCCTGCCCGAACCACCCCCCGCGAATCAGTGACCCCGATCACAGTTCCGTCTCGGCCTCTGCCCGCAATCCCTCCGTATCCAGCAACTCAATCTCCCGCCGGTTCAGCCGGATCAATC
>DNFG01000294.1:6570-12903 GCA_003487005.1 Bryobacterales bacterium | reverse complement strand
CGCCGCTCTTCCGATCTATCCAGCAACTCAATCCCCCGCCGGTTCAGCCGGATCAATCCCTCCCCCTGAAACCGCCCCAGATTCCGCGTCACCACCTCGCGCACCGTCCCCAGATGCGCCGCCATCTCCTCGTGCGTCTCCTCCATCGTAAACGCTTTGCTTCCAGCCGCTTGCGCGAAGTCCAGCAACCGCTGCGCCAGCCTCTGCCGCACGTTGCCGAACGTGATTCGCTCCATCAGAAACACCAGTTGCCGCAACCGCCCCCCAAACACCTCCAGAAACCGCAACGCCAGTTCCGGCCGCAGCTTGCAGAACCCCAGAAAATCATTCCTTGGAATCAGATACGCCCGCGACGCCTCCGTCGCGATCACCGTCGCCGGGTATGGACCCCCATCAAATACCGGCACCTCCGCCACCGTCGCCGGAGCCGGTTGCGTCGCCAGCACCAACTGCCGCCCCGATGGCGTCGTCTTCACGATCTTCACCGCCCCCGCCGTGATTAAATGCACCCCCAGGCACGCATCCCCCTCATAAAACAGCACTTCCCCTTCCCGGTAGTCACACGCCCGCGCCCGCGCCGCCAGTTGCTCCAGATCGTCCGCGGAGAGACCCGAAAACAGCTCGTTCCGCGCAAAAATCGCACCCTTTTCACCATTCACGCTGCGATTGTCGCACACTGGAAGAACAGGAGGTCCATCCATCCCCATGACTGCCACGGAACGCGAATCTCTCATCGCCAAACTCGAAGCTCTGCCCGCCCAGTTGCGCCAGTTGATCGCCGGTGCCACCGATGAACAACTCAGCCGCCCCTACCGCGACGGCGGGTGGACCAGCTTCCAGGTCATCCACCACCTCGCCGACTCCCACATGCAGATGTTTGTCCGCGCCCACCTCATCATCACCGAAGACAACCCGCCCCTCAAGCCCTATAGCCAGGACGATTGGGCGAAATTGACCGACGCCTCCTCCCAGCCCGTCGAACCCTCCCTCAGAATCCTCGAAGGCGTCCACGAACGCATCGTCCGCCTCTATCGCAGCCTCCCCGACTCCGCCTGGACCCGCACCGCCTTCCACCCCGAACGCGGCCCCATGTCCCTCCAGGACATGCTCGTCCTCTACGCCAACCACGGCGAGAAACACCTCGGCCACATCCGCCAGGGCATCGGCGCCTAGCGCCGGACGCCCACGAACATCTCGAGCGGCCCTTCTTCAATCTCGCTGTGCCGTGCCGTCACGATCCGCGGCTCAAACCCCGCGTCGTGCAGCACCTCCAGCCATTCCCCCCGGCTGAACAACCCCTCGATGTAGCGGTCATGCGCTACCCGCACCGCCCCGTCCGCGCCGCGCATCATAAACGCATAATCCGCCACGTAGCTCGAATCCGCCGGGTCCGGATCCCACGTCCACTCCAGGTACCGCAGACTCCTCCCTTCGCCGTCGTGCCCCCCGTGCGCTGTCCCCGGCCGGAACGTCTCCCGCACATAATCCGGCGCGAACAGCGCCGCCCCGCCCGACCGGCAATGCACCCGCGCCGTCGCCGCCGCCCGCCGCAGATCCTCCAGCGTCTCCATATGACAGATCGCATCCTGAATGAACACGCAATCGAACTCGCGCCCCAACCGCAGCGTGCGCATGTCCCCCTCCACGTGCTCGCATTCCGGGTTCAGCCGCCGGCTCACCCCCAGCATCGCCGGCGACACGTCCGCCAGCGTCATCCTGAACCGCCGCTTCAGATGACTCGCATTGTTGCCGCCCCCGCTGCCCAACTCCAGCAAAGTCTCCACCGGTCCCCGCGCCGCCTCCAGCAGGAACTTCGCATAGATCCCCGCCTCCTCCTCGTACTCCTCCGGCGCCGACAGCAGCGGCCACCACTCCGCCAGCGAGGTGTACAATAACGCGCTTTCCGCCCCTCGGGCGCCTGACAATGCATCCATCTCGTGATTATCCGGCAAAAATGTCTGTACGGACCGCGGGTATCTGGTCTATTCTTTCAAGATATGAGCAACCCCTGGTTCGACCCGATGACGCCCCAAGGCAACAGTGGCCCGTCCGGAGGTGGGCCGGGCGTTCCACCCGTCAACGAGATCTATTCCCGCCTCGTCACCGCCATGAACCGGATCCTCCAGCTGGAGACCCGCGTCCAGCAACTGGAAAGCGCCCTCAAGGTCAACGGGACTGGCGACGTGGAACTGAAATCGAACGGCGCCATCCGGATCGAAGCCGGCCGGCAGGTGGTGATCGAGGGGGGCCAACAGGGGCTGACGCTCAGTGACCAGGCCGGCAACTCCATCGCCCTCGCCGGCGCCGGGCTCACCATCAAGGCCCCGGCAAAAATCCAACTGCAGAGTTCCATGTTCGCGGTGAATGCAGGTGTCATCACCGCCTCCGCCTCCATGTCCACCTTCTCCGGCACCGTCAAGTGCGACACCATCATCGCCCGCACCGTCATTGGCTCCTCCTACACACCCGGAGCCGGCAATATCTGGTAGCCCCCGCTACCCCCGCAGCAGCATCCCGGCAATCGCGTTCACGAAGATCGCCCCCAGCGCCACCGGGATCAGCACCTTCCAGCCCACGTCCATCAACTGGTCATACCGGTACCGTGGGAACGTCCCCCGCAGCCAGATGAACCCGTACATGATCAGACCCAGTTTCAGGAAGAACCAGAACAGCGGCGCGATCGCCGCATTGAACGCCGGAACCAGGAACAGTGCCCCCAGCGCGATCATCACCACCCCGACGCCCATCAAGCCCACCCGCGTCGCCGCCGTAAACAGCTTCCGTGATGCCGGGAAGCACCAGATCCCCACCCCGCCGAACAACAGCGCCGGCGCTCCAAAATTCAGCGGATAATCAAGCCACCCCACGTTCGGAAACGGCCGCAGCCACCCGCCCATGAACAGCGTGATCGCCAGCGAGCCCATCACCATCATCGCCACGTACTCGGACAGCATGTACACCCCCCACCGGAACCCGCTGTACTCCGTGTGATACCCCGCCACCAGTTCGCTCTCCGCTTCCGGCAGATCGAACGGCGCCCGGTTCGTCTCCGCAATCGCCGCGATCACGAACACCATGAACGGAATCAGCATCAATCCGAAGTTGTCGAACGCGAACCAGATCTGCCGCTCCTGCTGCGCCAGCACGATCTTCACCAGCGACAGCGTCCCCGCCGACATCACCCCCGCGATCATCGCCAGCCCCAGCGCCACTTCATAACTGACCATCTGCGCCGCCGCCCGCAACCCGCCCAGCAGCGAGTAATGGCTGTTCGACGACCACCCGCCCAGCACCAGTCCAATGATGCCGACCGAACTCATCGCCGCCACCAGCAGTAAGCCCACATTCAAATCCGCGATCCGCAGATGCTCCGAAAACGGGATCACCGTCAGCGACGTCAATGCCGTGAAAAACGTGATCGCCGGAGCCAGCCGGAACATCCACTGGTTCGAATCCCGGGGGACAATGTCCTCCTTCAGCAGCATCTTCACCGCGTCCGCGATCGTCTGCAAAAGCCCGTGCGGCCCCACGCGCATCGGCCCCAGCCGGACCTGAATGTCGGCCAGCACCTTGCGCTCCAGCAGCACAATGTAGGCCACCGTCAGCGGCGCCAGCGCCAGGATCACGACCGTCATCGTGAGCGGTAGAAAGAGCGGATGGTTGAGGATCGTTTCCATGGTCTTTAACGCAGGAAGCTCTGCTGAGCGAATCGCACGAACGGTTCTGGATACATGCCGATCACCAGCGTCGCAATCCCGCTGACAATCAACGCCACCCTCGTCCCGAAACTCGTCGCCAGCGCGGGTTGTTCGGTCTCGGCGTCCTCGACGAACATGCTCTTGACGAGGCGCAGGTAATAATAAATCGCAACCGCCACATACACCGTGGCGATCACGGCCAGCACATAACGGCCGCTTTCAATCAGCGAAAGGAAAATGAAGTACTTGCCGATAAAGCCCGCCGTCGGCGGTATCCCGGCGAGCGACAGCAGGAAGATCAGCATCCACACCGCGTGACCCGGGCTCTTCTTCATCAAGCCGCGGAGGTCGTCGATATCCTCCCCGCCCGTCTCGTCCCGGTTCAGCGTCACCAGCACCAGGAACGCCCCCACCGTCATGAACACATACACCAGCATGTACACCAGCACGCCCTGAATGCCCGTATTGTTGCCCGCGATCACGCCCAGCAGCATGTAGCCCGCATGGTTGATCGACGAGTACGCCAGCAGGCGCTTCGTGTTCGTCTGCGTCACCGCCGCCAGGTTCCCGATCGTCATCGACAGAATCGCCGCCGCGATCAGCAGAGGCTCCCACGCCTCGCGCGCCGATTCCAGCGGACCCAGGAACAACCGCAGCAGCAGCGCGAACGACGCTGCCTTCGAACCCACCGCCAGGAACGTCGTCACCACCGTCGGCGCGCCTTCATACGCATCCGGCGCCCACATGTGGAACGGTACCGCCGCGATCTTGAACAGCACGCCCACCGTCACCGTCACCAGCGCCAGGTAGAGCATCGGATCGTAGGGATCCCGGTTCGCCACCGCCAGCGTGATCTCCGCCAGCTTCGTCGATCCGCTGATCCCATACAGCAGCGAGAACCCGTAAGCCAGAAAGCCGCTCGAAAAACCGCCCAGCAGCAGATACTTCAGCGCCGCCTCATTCGACCGCGGATCCGCGCGCAGGAAACCCACCAGCACGTAGAACGTCACGGCCATCGTTTCGAGGCCCACGAAGATCGTCACCAGATCCGTCCCGCTCGCCAGGAAGTACATCCCTGCCTGCGCCAGCAGAATCAGCCCGTAATACTCGCCGTGGTGCTCTTTCTTCGCCTCGAAGTAGCGGTACGAAATCAGCCCGATCAGCAGCGTCGTGATCAGAAAGATCCAGTGGAAGTACAGCGCGAATTGATCCACGGTCAGCGTTCCGCTGAACGCCGTCAGCGCTCCGCCGTGTGTGTTCAGGAACACCTGCTGCCGCCAGTACGCGATGCCCGCAAATACCTCGCCCATCACCAGGAACAGCAGCAGCCACTTGCGCTGCTTTTCGTGGGGAAACACCCAGAAATCGAACAGCAGCGTGGCACACCCGAACAGCGCCAGCAATAGCGCGGGCAGCAGCACAAAGTGGTCGGTACTCGTGTAGAACTCACTCATCGCGCTTCGCTCTCCGGACGGGGGATTTCAGCCAGCACCGGTGCCGTGCGCTGGCCATTGACGCGCTCCACGATCTGCGCCACGGGCTTCTCCAGAATGTCAAAGTAGGGCTTCGGATACACGCCAATCGTGATCGCCCAGATCATCAGCGGCACGAACACCGCCCACTCCCGCCAGTTCAGATCCGGCAACCCCTTGTTCTTCTCATTCGTCACTTCGCCCAGCATCGTCCGCTGGTACAGCCACAGCAGGTACGCCGCCCCGAACACCACGCCCGTCACCGCCACCGAGCCCCAGAGATAATTCGCCTGGAACGCCCCCTGCAGGATCGTGAACTCGCCCACGAACCCGTTCAGCAACGGCAAACCCGCGCTCGACAGCATCGCGAACGCAAACACGATCGCGTAGTTCGGCATCACATGCGCCAGCCCGCCGTAATCCTTGATCTCGCGTGTGTGCCGCCGCTCGTAAATCACGCCAACAATCAAAAACAACATGCCGGTCGAAATCCCGTGATTCACCTGCTGGATGATCGAACCCGTCAGCCCGCTCTGGTTCAGCGCGAATATGCCCAGCGTGCAGAAGCCCAGGTGGCTGACCGACGAATACGCCACCAGCTTCTTCCAGTCCTTCTGCATCAGACTCACCAGCGCCCCGTACACAATGCCGATCAGCGACAGCGTCACCACCACGTTCACGATCACCGCGTCCGATGAAGCCTGAGGCAGCAGCGGCAGCGAGAACCGGATGAACCCGTACGCGCCCATCTTCAGCAGCACCGCCGCCAGTATCACGCTCCCCGCCGTCGGCGCCTCCGTGTGCGCGTCCGGCAGCCACGTGTGGAACGGGAACATCGGCACCTTGATCGCGAACCCCACGAAGAAACTCCAGAACACCAGCCTCTCCACCCACAGCGGCATCGGCGTGTTCATCAGCGCCGCGATTTCGAACGTGTACACGCCCGTCTGCGCCGCGTGCTGGAAGTAGAGCGTCAGAATGCCGAGCAGCATCAGCACGCCGCCGGCCAGCGTGTACAGGAAGAATTTCATCGCCGCGTACAACTTCCGCGGCCCGCCCCACACGCCGATGATGAAGTACATCGGCACCAGCACGAGTTCCCAGAACACGTAAAACAGCAGGAAATCGAGCGAAATGAACACCCCGATCATCCCCGTCTGCTG
>DNFG01000294.1:585-6221 GCA_003487005.1 Bryobacterales bacterium | reverse complement strand
ACATCGCGTAGTATTCCTTCACCCGGTCGTCGATCGCCGTCCAGGAACTGAAGATCGCGAGGAAGCCCATCACCGTCGTCAGCATCACCAGCAGCAGGCTGATGCCGTCGATCCCGACGATGTACTGCACGCCCAGCGACGGAATCCAGTCCATCTTCTCGACAAACTGATACCCGTCCTTCGACTTGTCGAAATTCAGCAGCAGCGGCAGCGACACCAGAAACCCGGCCGCCGCGGCAATGTTGGCCCACCAGCGGATCAGGTTCTTCTGCGTGCCCGGAATGAACAGCAGCACCAGCAGCCCGGCCAGGGGCGTGAACAGAACAATCGATAACAGGTGTTCGCCCATGGTTTATTTCCCCCACCAGTAGTAGCCGGCTGCCAGCAGCACCCCCGCTACGAACATCAGCGCGTAGCTCTGCACCCAGCCCGTCTGCAGGAACCGGACCGGGAAACTCAGCGCCCGCACGAAAAATGCCGTCAGATTCACCAGCCCGTCGACGATCCACGTGTCGTACCACATCGAGATCTTCGAGATCATCCGCGTCAGCCACGCCGTCCCGTTCACCCCGCCATCCACGAACCGCCGGTCAAACTCCGACATCACCGTGCCGCCGCCCTTCGACAGCCCGTTCACCACCAGAAAACTGTAAATCTCATCCACGTACCACTTGTTCAGCAGCACTTTGTACAGCGGTCCGCCCGTCGGCCGATCCTCTTCCTTCATCCGCAGGTACACGCGATGTGCGATGAAAATCCCGCCCAGCGCCACCGCGATCGACAGCGCCATCAGCAGCGCCTCGGTCGCATGCGAATGATGATGACCTTCTCCGTGGACCGCCCCGTGCGCGAACACCGGTGCCAGCCAGTGCTCAAACGCCTGGAAGAATCCGTTCTCGCCAAACAGCTTCGGTACCCCGATCCAGCCCCCGATCGCGCTGCCAGCCGCCAGCACAATCAGCGGATACGTCATCACGGGAGGCGACTCGTGGATGTGCGCCTTCGTCTTCTCGTCCATCCGCGGCTCGCCGTAGAACGTCATGAACATCAGCCGCCACATGTAGAACGCCGTCATGGCCGCCGTGATCACCCCTACCGCGAACAGCAGTTTCGACCCGATCGGGCTCGACCACGTCTGCCACAGAATCTCGTCCTTCGAGAAGAAACCCGCCAGCCCCGGAATCCCCGCGATCGCCAGCGACCCGACGAACATCACCCGGAACGTCACCGGAATCTTGTCCTTTAACCCGCCCATCCGGCGCATGTCCTGCTCCCCGCCCATCGCGTGGATCACGCTCCCCGAACCGAGGAAGAGCAGGGCCTTGAAGAACGCGTGCGTGTACAGGTGGAATACCGCCACCCAGTACGCCCCCACGCCCGCCGCCAGAAACATGAAGCCCAGTTGCGACACTGTCGAGTACGCGAGCACCCGCTTGATGTCGTTCTGCACCAGCCCGATCGATGCCGCGAAGATCGCCGTGAACGCCCCCACGCCCGCGATGATCATCGACGTGTCCGGCGTCAGCACGAACAGAGCGCTCGCCCGCGCCACCATGTACACTCCCGCCGTCACCATCGTCGCCGCGTGGATCAGCGCCGACACCGGCGTCGGGCCCTCCATCGCGTCCGGCAGCCACACATACAATGGCACCTGCGCGCTCTTGCCCGTCGCGCCGATAAACAGCAGAAGCGCCGTCACGCTCAGAATCCCGAACCCGGCCACTTCCGGCGAAAACTGCCCGCCATCCAGCGCCGCGTTGAAATCCGTGAAGCGCAGCGACCCGGTCAACTGGAATACCAGGAACATCCCCAGGATGAATGCCGCGTCCCCGATCCGGTTCACGATGAACGCCTTGTTGCCCGCGTCGCCCGCGCTCTTCTTGTGGAAGTAGAACCCGATCAGAAGGTAACTGCACAACCCCACGCCTTCCCAGCCCACGAACAGCAGCACGAAGTTGTTCGCCAGCACCAGGGTCAGCATGAAGAAAACGAAGAGGTTGAGATATCCGAAAAACCGGTAGAATCCGCCATGCCGCGGCCCGTGTTCATGGCCCATGTACCCGATCGCGTACACATGGATCAGAAAGCCCACGAAGGTCACCACCAGAATCATCACCGAACTCAGCGGATCCAGCAGATATCCCCAGTCGGCCTGCAGGAACTCAATCCACGGCGCGATCACCACCTGGTGCTCGCGCTTTTCCAGCCCCGCCAACTGCAACACCGCGCCCACCGACAACAACAACGCCAGCAACACCGAACCGGGCGAAATGATGCCGATCGCCGCCTTCGACAACCGCCGCCCGAAGAACAGCATCACGCCCGCGCCAATCAGCGGGAGGAAGGGGATCAGCCAGATGAGATCGAGGAAGTTCATCGCGGGTCTCTTTTACCACTTGAGCAGGTCGATTTCGTCGATCTGCACAGTCTCCTTGTTGCGGAACAAAGCGATGAGGATGCCGAGTCCCACCGCCGCCTCGGCCACGGCCACCACTATCACGAAAATCGCGAAAATCTGCCCGCCCGGATCCTGCAAATGCTTGCTGAACGCGATCAGGTTCACGTTCACCGCGTTCAGGATCAGTTCGATCGACATCATCATGACGACCACATTGCGCCGCACCAGCAGGCCAATCGTGCCGATCAGCAGCAGCGCCGCGCTCAGCACCAGGTAATGCACCGTCGTGATGGGATGAAGCAGTCCGGTATCCATGGTCAGGACGTCCTCTTCTTGGCCATGATCACGCTGCCCACGATCGCCACCAGCAGCAGCAGTGACGCCAGTTCAAAGGGAACAAGATATTCGCGGAACAAGGTGTCGGCCAGCAGTTCCACATTGCCCGGCGTCTCCGCCGTCACCGGCGACGGCGCCGCCAGTTCCACCGACCCCACCCCCTTCACCAGAAACCACGCAAACAGGGCCGCCGTCCCCGCACCCGCCGCGATCCCCCCCCAGAACCGCCGGTGAAACTGCCTCTGCTTCGCCGCCGCGTCCAGGTTCACCAGCATGATCACGAACAGGAACAACACCATGATCCCGCCGATGTACAACACAATCTGCACCGCGAACAGAAATTCGGCGTTCTGCAGCAGGTACAGACCCGCCACCCCCGCCAGCGACGCAATCAACGCCATCGCGCAGTGCACCGCGCTCCGCAGCGTGATCGTCAGGATCGCCCCGGCCACGGCCATCAGGGCAAACGCGTAAAAGAAAAAGGTGTCCAGCATCGCGCTTTCCGTCCGTCAGCGGCGGTCCGGCGGCAAAGGGTCAGTGTTTGTACGGCGTCGGATGAATGCCTTCTTCGAGGATTTGCCGGTCAAAGATCTGCCCTTCCCGCGAGTAGCTCGCCAATTCAAAATCCTGGGTCAATTCCAGAGCATCCACCGGACACGCGTCTTCACACAATCCGCAGAACATGCACCGCGACGTGTCGTAGGTGAACGTCGTCAGCTCCTTGCGCTTCGTCTCCGCGTTCCGCTCCCAGCCCACCACAATCAAGTTCTCCGGGCAGGCCAGCGCACACAGATCGCACGCAATACACAGCGTCTCCCCATTCTCGGGATTGATGTTCAGCCGCGGCGCGCCCCGGTACCGCTCGGCCACCTTCGGCCGCGCCGCCGGGTACTGCTCCGTCACGATATTCTTCGGATGCTGCGCCCGCAGGGTGACCCATAACCCCTCGAGCAGATCCACCAGAAAAATCTTTCTTAGAAAGTCGCGCATGGGTACCTTTCCGGGAGTGGCGTCTTGCCGAAATACGCTACCGGTCCACCTCCCCCAACACAATGTCTATGGTACCGATCACCGCCACCAGGTCCGCAACCAGCCCGCCCCGCGCCATCTTGTCCAGCGACTGCAAATTCACGAACGACGGCGGCCTCACCCGCACCCGGTACGGCTGCGTCGACCCGTCGCTCACAATGTAATAACCCAACTCCCCCTTCGGCGCCTCGATCGACACATACGCCTCCCCCACCGGCGGCTTGATCACCTTCGGCACCTTCGCCATCACCGGCCCCGCTTCCAGACGCCCCACGCCCTGCTGGATGATCCGCACCGACTGCCGCATCTCCTCGATCCGCACCATGTACCGGTCAAACGAATCCGCGTTTGTCCGCGTCGGTATCTCGAAATCGTAGGTCTCGTAACCCGAATACGGCTGCGCCTTGCGCAAATCCCACTTCTCGCCCGCCGCCCGCAGCATCGGCCCCGTCACCCCGTACGCCTTGCAATCCGCCGCCGACAACACCCCCACGTTCACCAGCCTCTGCTGCCAGATCCGGTTCCCTGTCAACAATTCCTCGTACTCGTCCACCCGCGGCAGCATCTTGTCGCAGAACTCCAGGCATTCCTGCTCAAAGCCCTGATACGTCTCGTACTGCAATCCGCCGATCCGGAAGGCATGCGTCGTCAGCCGCGCCCCGCAGTACTTCTCGAAGATCATCATGATGTCTTCGCGTTCCCGCATGCAGTAAAACAGCGGCGTCAGCGCGCCAATATCCAGCGCGTGCGTCCCCAGCCACAATAAATGGCTCGCGATCCGGTTCAGCTCCGTCAGAATCACCCGGACCACCTGCGCCCGCGCCGGAGCCTCCACCTTCAACAACTGCTCCACCGCCAGACAATACCCCAACCCGTTCGACACCGCCGCCACGTAGTCCATCCGGTCCACGTACGGGTTGAACATCGCGTACGTGCGGTTCTCCCCGATCTTTTCCACGCCCCGGTGCAGATACCCGATCACACACTCGGTACCCGTCACCTTTTCGCCGTCCAGCTTCACAATCACCCGCAACACGCCGTGCGTGGACGGGTGCTGCGGCCCCATGTTCAGCACAAGTTCAGTGGAGTCGAGAAAGGTCTCCGGCATAGACGCTACTGTCCGCTCTCAATCCCCAGGTTTTCCTGGACCCACTTCTGATCCATCCCCAGAATGTTGTAATCCTTCCGCAGCGGATGCCCCTGCCACTCATCCGGCAGCAGAATCCGCGTCATGTTCGGATGCCCCGCAAACTCGATCCCGAACATGTCGAACACCTCGCGCTCCAGCCAGTCCGCCGTGATATGCACCGGCACCGCCGTCGCCGGCTTGTCGCCTTCCTTCACCCGAGCTTTGATTCGGATCCGCTCGTTTCGCGAAAAACTGTAGAGGATATAGACCAGCTCAAACCGCTCCGGCTTCGCCGGATCGTCCGTCGCCGTCACATCCACCAGATAGTCAAAGCCCCAATCCGACTTCAGAAACTCCAGAATCGGGACCGCCGCCTCGGGCTTCGCCGTCAGAAAACTCTGCCCCACATACCGGAAGTAACCCGTGATCGCGTCTCCAAATTTCTCTTTCAACGCGTCCGGCAACTCCCCTTCCCAGGGCTCCGTCTCCATCACCGCCGGAGCCTTCGGAGCCGCCGGCTTCGGCGCGGGCTTCGCTGGCGCCGGCGACGCCTCCGCCGGCGCCTCGACTGCGTCCCAGCCCATCGTCACGCTCATCGCCGCGAGCTTCGCACCGTCCTTCGGGCACCTCTCCGTGGCGTCGGGGAACGTCGCCTGGCAGGTAGGGCAGCGCTTCATCGCCGTGACACGATCATGCCAGAGCCGACGCGAAGAACGCCAGCGTCCTTCGGGCACCTCTCCGTGG
>DNFG01000294.1:0-283 GCA_003487005.1 Bryobacterales bacterium | reverse complement strand
CCGGGTCGTGATCCGAGCTGCCTTGCCGGCAGAAGCCATGCCCGGCCGGATACAGGTGCACCGGCACGTCCGGATACCGCTCGCGCACCTGGGTGACGGCGGTCGGTGGGATGCTCGGATCGCGCTCGCCGTAATGGAGGATGATCGGCACGCGCGGCGCGTCGTCGAGGAGGTTGTTGATCAAGCGCCCGTAGAAGGCGCTCGCCGCGGTGACGCCGCGGCACCGCGCCGCCGCGAGCCAGGTCCCGGCGCCGCCGGCGCGAGAGGACGGGAGAGCACACGC
>DNFG01000054.1 GCA_003487005.1 Bryobacterales bacterium | reverse complement strand
CTGGATCGCTCATGATGTCTCCAGACGGCCCGGGTGGCGTCCTCCACGTCCCCGGCAAACTCGGGTTAGAGTCAATCGATACACGCCTGCCAATGACCGGGCTGAACCAGGCCCCGGAGTAGCCGAGAGAAGAGGTTCCCTTCCGCCAGCAGCCGCCTTGGTCCGTTGCGGCGCGATCCGCAACGATTCCGGTACGCGACCATACTGAGCATATTCGGGCGGCGGCGAGGCTGTCAACGCGGCGGGCCGGGGCGTTTGGCGGTGAAGGGTGGACCGGGAAGGGGCGGGCGGTCAGAGGCTATCGGTGTCGGGGTCGCGGCGGATTCCGTGTTTGTCCATCCGGTAGATGAGGGTCCGGCGGCTGATATCGAGGTAGCGGGCGGCCTGGGTCTGGTTCCAGTTGAACTTTTCGAGCGCGCGGAGGAGAAGGTCGCGTTCGACGCGATCGAGGCTGATGCCCTGTTCGGGCAATTCGACGAAGAACTCCCTTTCGGAGGACTCGGCGGCGCGGATATCCTGGGGCAGGTCGGCTTCGGTGATGCAGTCATGGACAGCAAGGACGACCATTCTTTCGATGATGTTCTCGAGTTCGCGGACGTTGCCGGGCCAGCGGTAATGGATCATGGGGCGAATGACGCTGGGGTCGAGGCGAAGCGAAGGCAGTCCGTGGCGCTCCTTCATCTTGTTGAACAGCTGTTGTGCGAGTTCGGGGATATCCTCTTTGCGTTCCCGAAGCGGAGGCAGGTCGAGGGGAACGACGGCGAGGCGGTAGAACAGGTCCTCACGGAATGCGCTGTCTTCGATCATGGACTGCAGATTGCGGTGGGTGGCGGCGATGATCCGGACGTCGACGGTGGAGGGGGAGGTGGCGCCGAGCTTTTCGATCTCGCGCTGCTGCAGGAGCCGCAACAACTTGACCTGCATGTCGACGGGGAGTTCGCCGATCTCATCGAGGAACAGGGTTCCGCCGCCGGCCATCTCGACTTTGCCCGTCTTCGAGCCCTGCGCTCCGGTGAACGCCCCGCGCTCGTAACCGAACAATTCGGACTCCAGCAATTCCTTCGGAATTGTGCCGCAGTTGATGGTGACAAAGGGCTGATTGCGCCTGGCGCTATTATGGTGAATCGCGCGGGCGAGGAGTTCCTTGCCGGTGCCGGTTTCGCCGCGGATGAGGACGGTGGAATCTCTCTGGGCCACGCGGGACGCCATTTCGAGGACGCGCAGAAGAGCCTTCGAGCGGCCAACGATGGTTTCGAAGCCGTAGCGTGCGTCGAGGGCGGAACGCAGAGTCCGGACTTCCTCGATCAGGTGCTGCCGCTCCATGGCGCGGTGCACGACCATCACGAGGGCGTCGTAATCGATTGGTTTCGTCACATAGTCGTAGGCCCCGGTGCGCATGGCTTCGACGGCGGTCTCGACGGTGCCGAACGCGGTGATCATGATGACGGTGGTATCGAGATGATGATCGCGGATGTAACGAAGCAGGTCGAGTCCGCCCATCGGCGACATGGAGAGATCGGTAATGACGAGCCTCGGTTGTTCGCGCTCGATGACGCGGCAGGCCTCCTCTCCGTCCGCGGCGAGCAAGACGTCGTAGCCGGCCTCGGCGAGTTGCATTTTGAGGACGCGCCGCAGGTTGGGATCGTCATCGACGACAAGGACGCGGTTGCGGTTCATGAAGCCGGGACCTCGCGCAGAGGCAGTTCGAGCCGGAGGGTAGCCCCGCCGGCATCATTGGCGAATGCGGCCAGCGAGCCCTCGTGCTGTTCCGCGATCTTGGCGGCGACGGCGAGACCGAGCCCGGTGCCGTTCTCGCGCGTGGTGAAGAAGGGCTCGAAGATGCGCTCGCGCAGTTCCGGCGGGATGCCGCGGCCCTCATCCGTCACTTCGAGGATGAGCCGGAAACCCTCGCGGCGCGCCCGAAGCTGGACGACGCCTCCGGTGGGGGACGACTGAACCGCGTTCAACATGAGGTTGAGCAGTACCTGCTTGAGCTGTTCCGGGTCGCACTGGACCAGATCGAGGCCGGGCTTGACGTGGCACTCGATGAGGACATGAGCGGCGGCCGCCTGGTGGCCCGCCAGAGCGATGACCGATTCGAGGAGCGGCCCCAGTTCGGTCGGCTGCAGGCGCAGCGAGCGGGGGCGGGCGAATTCGAGGAAATTGGTCAGCAGGCGGCTCAGCCGGGTGGATTCGGCCTGGATGATCTGGAGGCAATCCTCGACATCCGCGGGGGGCGCATTGGCGCGCATCAGGATGCCCGCGGCGCCGGAGATCGACGCAAGCGGGTTCCTGATTTCGTGCGCCAATCCCGCCGAGAGCTGGCCAACCGCCGACAATCGTTCGGCCCGCCGCAACTTCTCGACGTTCTGCTGCAACTCCTGGTAGACCTCTTCCAACTGCCGTTTGGTCTCCTCAAGCCGCTTGCGCTGACGCCGCTCGCGCTCGGAGAACACGCCGGTGATGATGGCGGCGGTGGAAAAAGTGGCGAATTCGGCGGCGTTATCCGCCGCGCGAACCGGATTCCGGTCCCAGGTGATCCACAAGTTGGGAGCGTGGGCGCCCGCGGCCCAGATGGTGATCAGAACGACCCGGCGCCAGTCAAACAGCATTCCCGAGGCGATCAAGGGCAGGAAGAAGAGGTGGTGCAGGATGTTGTGGGTCTGCACCTGCTTCGGCGGGATGATCAGGATGAGTCCGCCCAGCGTCGCAATCGCCAGGAGGATGACCGCCAGTTGCCAACGATGGTCGCGCATACTCGTCTGCGAGGATCTCTGCAATCGAGTGGCCCCTTGAAACCTCGCGCTCAGCTCGCTTCGAGTGTACTATATGGGACACGAGACTGGTCCGCGATGCGCGATATGGTGCACTCCGGGCGGATATCGAGGGTCGTTTCAATGCATTCGTAGTGGCCCTCGGATTGCCAGAAAGAACCCGTGCAGATCCGTCAGGTACTCGGAAGGGCGACGTGCGTCATCGTTTTCGCTTTTTCGTCGATCCCCATTTTTGGAGAGGCGCCGCCCCTGCCCGGTCAGACTTCGTCACCTCCTCAGCCCACGCAGCCCCTGACTCTTCGCGAGGCCCTAGTGCTCGCTGAAGAGAATAACCCCCAACTCCGGGTGGCCGCGGCCCAGCGGGAGGGGGCCGTGGCGGCGATTACCACGGCGAGGGCCTATCCGAATCCGACGGTCGCCTTCCTTGCGGGTCCCCAATATTCCCGAATGAGCAATGCCGGGCGTGGACCGTCCGGGGTTCTTCAGGCCTACACCTTTACCCAGCCGATCGAGTTGCCCTCGCTCCGCAAGGCCCGGATCGAAGCAGCGCGCAAGGCCCAGGACAGCAGCGAGTACGGGATTGAGAGCGCCCGGCTTGCGGTTCGCGGCGCGGTGAAGCAGGCTTTCTACCAGGTGCTGCGGCATCGCCGCGAGGTGGAGGTGGCCGACGAGAACCTGAAACTGATCGAAGATCTGCGCCAGAGGATCGAGACCCAGGTCGAGGTCGGCGAGGCCGCGCGCCTCGAGCTGGTGCGCGCCGAAGCGGAAGTGGCGACGGCCCGGACTCTCCTTCGGAGCGCGCAGTTGCGGCAGGTGACGGCGCTGTCGGTCCTGCGGGCCACTATCGGGCTCTCCGCGGGCCCACCGCTCGATCCCCGCGGTGAACTCGCGCGGCCGATCCCGCTGCCGCCGCCTCAGGCGATGCGCGCGGAAATGAACGAACGCCATCCGATTTTGAACCAGGCGCGAGCCGAGATCACGGTCGCGGAAGCGCGCCTCAAGACCGAGATCGCCGCCCGCAAGCCCCAGCCGTCCGTCTACACCGATTACGAACACCAGCCCGACCTTGGATTCGCGCGCATCGGCGTCAACATTCCGCTGCCGATCTGGAACAAGCGGGAAGGCCCGATCGCGGAATCCGTTGCCGCGGTCAACCGTACGCGTGCCGAGCGCCATGTGCGTGAACTCGAACTCGCGGCGGCGCTCGAGCGGGCTCTCGGCCTGTACGAGGTGGCCACCCAGCAGATCCAGTCGTTCGAAGAAGGTGTCCTGAAAGAGGCGGAAGCCGCACTGGCCGCCGCCGAAGCGGCATTCCGGTATGGCGAGCGCGGCATTATCGAAGTTCTCGATGCCCAGCGCGTGCTGCGCAGCGTGAGGCTCGACTTCCTCAATGCCCAGTTCGACCTGCAAGCCGCCCTCATCGATCTCGAGCAGCTTCGCGCTCTCGACCTTGGAGCCAATCCATGATCTTCCGCATTCGTCGAGACCTACTATTGCCGAGCCTCCTCTCTGGCGTGCTCTGGCTGGGCGCCTGCTCCGATGCCCCCCGTCCGGAGGAGGCCATGACCCCGCCGGCGGCGAACGGCCTGATGTCCATCACCGCCGGACCCGACCTGCTTGCCGAGCTGAAAATCGGTGAACCCCGGCTGACGAGCGTTACCGGCACGCTCCGAGTCTATGGCCGCGTCGAAGCCGACGAAACCCGGCTGGCCCGCGTGAGTTCGCCGGTCACCGGCCGCGTCATTGAACTCGAAGTCGTCGAGGGGCAGCGAGTCAAACGCGGCGACCTCATCGCCGTCATTCGCAGCACCGAACTGGCCAACGCGCAGTCGAATTATCTGAAAGCCGACTCCCAGCGCCAGCTCGCGCAACGCGCGGTGGATCGCGCGAAACGGCTGCTGGATGCCGGGGTGATCGGAGAGGCTGAATTGCAGCGCCGGGAAGGCGAGTACATTCAGATCGCCGCCGAATTTTCCGCCTCCCGCGACGAACTCCGCGTGTTGGGCATGACCGATCTGGCGGTCGCGCGACTTCAGGAGACGCGCGTCGTTAATGCCGTTTCTCAAGTGGTTGCCAGCATCGACGGGACGGTGATGGACCGTCCGGTGACGCTGGGGCAAGTGGTGCAGGCAGCCGAATCGATCTGCATTCTCGCGGACCTGTCCCATGTCTGGCTCGTGGCGGACGTGCCCGAGCAGACGGCCGGCAGTCTCTCCGTCGGCAAGGCCGTCGAGTCCGAAATTGCCGCCCTGCCCGGCGAGATCATCCGTGGCACACTCACCTTCGTCAGCGCCATCGTCAATCCCGAGACCCGTACGGTCCGCGCGCGGATGGACCTGCCCAACCCCGAAGGCCGCTACAAACCCGCGATGCTGGCCACTCTCACCTTGCAGGACCTGGCAGAGACCCAGCAGGTGATCCCCGCCACCGCCGTGGTGCGTGAAGGCAATGAAGAGTACCTGTTCGTGCAAATCACCGAGAACCGGTTCCTGCTGCGCAAGGTGCGGCTGGGCGGGGAGTTCGGCAGCGTGCGGGTGCTGCTGGAGGGCCTTCAGGAAGGCGAGAAGATCGTGCTGGATGGCGCCTTTCATCTGAACAACGAGCGCAAGCGCGCCGCGCTGCAGGGGAGTTGACCGGATGCTTCGATCGCTTGTCGACAGCATGCTTCATCACCGGCTGATTGTGGTCGTGGTGGGCGCGATACTGCTTGTTTTCGGGGTGCAGGCGGCCCGGAAGCTTTCCGTGGACGCGTTTCCCGATGTCACGAACGTCCAGGTCCAAATCGCCACGGAAGCCGCCGGGCGCTCGCCCGAGGAAGTGGAGCGCTTCGTGACCGTGCCCATCGAGATCGCGATGACCGGCATTCCCCGGCTCACCGAAATGCGCTCTCTGATCAAGCCGGGGCTTTCGATCGTGACCCTCGTCTTCGAGGACGGCACCGACGTCTACCTCGCGCGGCAACTCGTCATGGAGCGCCTCGCGGAGGCCCGCGGGCGTCTGCCGGAGAACGTCACTCCTGTCCTGGGCCCTGTGTCCTCCGCTCTGGGAGAGGTCTATCAGTACACGCTCGAGCATCCCGATGACGGGGAACGCCCGCTTTCGAAGGCGGAACTGACCGAACGACGCATCGTGCAGGATTGGGTGGTCCGGCCCCTGCTTCGCTCGATCCCGGGCGTTGCGGAGATCAACTCCACGGGCGGCTATGTCCGTCAATATCAGGTGCTGCCGGACCCGATGAAACTGCGGTCCTACGACGTCACCCTGAACGATGTCACGCGCGCGCTGTACAACAACAATTCGAACTCGGGGGGCGGTATTCTGCCTCAGGGCGCCGAGCAGTATCTGGTGCGCGGCGTCGGTCTGATCCAGAGCCTGGACGACATCCGCAACATCATCCTCAAGGAAGTCTCGAACACCCCCGTTTACCTTCGCGATGTGGCCGAGGTCCGCTTCGGCGAGGAAGTCCGTTACGGCGCCATGGTGAAGGGCGGCTACACCGAAGCCGTGGGCGGCATCGTCATGATGATCGCCGGCGGTAACGCCAAGGAGATCGTCGGCCGGGTGCAGGAGCGTGTGGAGGAGATCAACTCCCGCGGCATGCTGCCCGACGGCTATCGCATCGTCCCTTACTACGACCGCTCCGAACTCGTTGACGCCGCTCTCTGGACCGTCTCCAAGGTGCTGATGGAGGGCATCGTCCTCGTCGTCATTGTCCTTTTTCTCTTCCTGGGGGACCTCCGCTCGAGCATCATTGTGATCGCCACCCTGATCCTCACGCCCCTGGCGACGTTCATCATCATGAACCACGTGGGCCTTTCGGCCAACCTGATGTCGCTTGGCGGACTTGCCATCGCCATTGGCCTGATGGTGGATGGCTCGGTCGTGGTCGTGGAGAACGTCTTCGAAAAGCTCAGCCATGGTCCGCCGGCGAACCGTCTCAGGACGATTCTCGACGCCGTGCTTGAGGTCGGGACGCCGGTCATCTTCGGCATCACGGTCATCATTCTGGTCTTCCTGCCCCTGATGACCCTTGAAGGCATGGAAGGCAAGATGTTCAGCCCTCTGGCCTACACCATTGCGATTGCGCTGGGGATTTCGCTGGTGCTGTCGCTTACGCTTTCGCCCGTGCTTTCGGCCTATCTGCTGAAGGGGAGCGGCGAGCATGACACCATCCTGATTCGAGTGCTCAAACGGCCATTCTCCGCCGTACTCGGCCTCGCCCTCCGTAACGAGAAGAGGACCATTGCCACGGCCCTGGTGCTGTTTGCCGCTTCGATCTCCCTTTTCCCTCTCCTGGGCACCTCTTTTATCCCGGAGATGCGCGAAGGCTCGATTTCGCCCAACATTGACCGTGTCCCGAACATCTCCCTCGATGAAGCCATTGCCATGGAGATGAAAGCGATGCGCATCGTCAGCGCCGTGCCGGGGGTTCGCAAAGCGGTATCCCGTCTGGGCCGCGGCGAGTCTCCGGCCGATGCCGCGGGACCGAATGAAGCCGACGTGATGGCGTCTCTGGTTCCTCCGGACGAGAGGCCGGACGGGTTGACGCAGGACGCGATCGCCGATGAAATCCGCGAGCGGCTCGCGGTGATTCCGGGCGTCAATCTCGTCATGTCCCAGCCGATTTCGGACCGGGTGGACGAAATGGTTACGGGCGTCCGCGCCGATGTCGCCGTCAAACTGTTTGGCGACGATCTGGATGTGCTGGTCGAAAAGGCCGCCCAGATCGCCAAGGTCGCCAGTGGCATTCGCGGGATGCGCGACACCCGGGTCGACCGCGTGGGCGGCCAGCAGTATCTCTCCATCACCATTAACCGGCAGGCCATCGCCCGCCAAGGGCTCAATGCCTCCGACGTGCACGAAATGATCGAAACCGCCATCGGCGGACGCATCGCCACCGAAGTCTACGAGGGCGAGAGGCGTTTCAATGCTGTCGTGCGCTACCCCGAGCACCTGCGCAACAGCATCGGCGAGATCCGCCACATCATCCTGCGCAGCCCGACGGGCTCCACCGTGATGCTCGAGAACCTGGCCGATATCCGGGTGCTGGAAGGGCCCGCTCAAATCAATCGCGATATGGGCAAGCGCCGCATTGTGGTTGGCGTCAACCTGCAGGACCGCGACCTTGGCGGCTTCGTCGCCGAACTGCAGCAAAAGATCGGAGCCGAGGTCGAACTGCCCCCCGGCTACTACATCGAATGGGGCGGCCAGTTTCAGAACATGCAGCGTGCCCGCCTGCACCTGATCATCATCGTTCCCATCACCATCGGCGCGATCTTCTTCCTCCTCTTCCTCCTGTTCCACTCGGTGCGATTCGCCGTTCTGATCATCCTGGTTCTGCCCTTCGCATCCATCGGCGGGATCGTCGCGCTGTTCGTTTCCGGTGAATACCTGTCGGTCCCCGCCTCAGTGGGGTTCATCGCCCTTTGGGGGATCGCGGTCCTCAATGGCGTTGTCCTCGTCAGCTACATTCGCAAACTGCGCCAGTCCGGCATCGCTCAGCGGGAGGCCATCGTCCAGGGCACTCTTCAAAGGTTCCGCCCCGTCATGATGACGGCGACCGTCGCCGCCCTCGGACTCGTTCCCTTCCTCTTCGCCACCGGTCCGGGCTCCGAGGTCCAGCGCCCGCTTGCGGTCGTCGTCATCGGCGGCCTCATTACTTCCACACTGCTCACGCTCGTGGTGGTCCCGACCCTCTATCGCATCTTCGACCACGATGGCGACACCGTCGAAGCGCCTCAGCAGGCCGCCTAAAGCAAAGTTCCGAACGACGGCGGCCACTCCGGGCGTCCCGCCGGTGGCGAAGAGGAAGGCGAATCGCGCTTCGCCGAGTTGGACCAGAGTCTTCACGAAGGCCCGTTTCGCGGCGCGCCCCGCCCCGCGGTGGTTTTCTACCGCCGCGACGGTGGCCGGGCCGTGCGATCGAGGATCGGGTAGTCCGGCGACGGTGTCAGGGCCCGGTCCATCCGTTGCACGAGTTCGGCGACAATTCCGGCATTCTGTCCGGAAACATCGTGCTTCTCACCGGGATCGAGTTGAAGGTCGTACAGTTCCACGTGTGCCGCGGAACCGTTACGAACGGCTTTCCAGTTTTTCCAGCGCACTGCCTGACAGAACCGTTCGCGACCATGTCCATAGTCCCAATACAGATACTCATGCTGCCTCCGCGACTGACCGAGCAGAGTAGGCGCCAGCGAAATGCCGTCGATCCCTTTGGGAATGGGTAAGCCCGCGAGTTCGGCGGCGGTCGGCAGGAAATCCCAGAACGCGCAGACTTCCTCGCTGACCGTTGCCGGACGGATCGAGCCTTTCCACTGAGCAAGCATTGGGATCCGGATGGCGCCCTCGTACATCTCCCGCTTGACGCCCCGGAACGGTCCCGAACTTCCGAAGAAAGACGGCTTGTGCAGCCCTTCGGCCGAGGGGCCATTGTCGCTTGCAAACACCACCAGTGTCTGCTGCTCGATGCCGAGTTCGCGAACCCGGTCGAGCACCTAGCCCACTTGCGCGTCCAGCATGGTCACCATCGCCGCGTAGTTCTTCTCCACCTGCGGCCAGGATTCCTCCGAGTACGGCGCATCGCTGGGAATGTCCTGGGATAGAACCGATTGCCGAGGATAATCGGACCAGTGCGGGAGCGTGGGCGCGAAGTACAGGAAAAAGGGCCGCCGCGCATTCTCGTCCAGGAAACGCAGCGCCCGCTGTGCCAGCAACGGCGGCGCATAGGCACGCCGTTTGTTGGCCCGGTTGCCGGGCTGGATCACTTCCCGCTCATTTTCCCAGAGGAATTCCGGATAGTAATTGTGGGCGTGATCCTGGTCCAGATACCCGAAAAACTCGTCAAATCCTTGCATATTCGGGTGGCCCCACGAACCCGGTGAACCCAGACTCCACTTGCCCAGCGCGCACGTCCGGTACCCTGCCTGCTTCAGCAGTTCAGCCACCGTGAAGTCGTCGGGCTGCAGAAAGACTCCGTGGGGGATGTTGTCGCGGACCCGCCCGTGTCCATTGTGGAGACCCGTCAGCAGACAGCAACGCGACGGCGCGCAGACGGTCGAACCAGCGTAAGCCTGCGTGAATCGCATTCCGCTCGCCGCCATCCGGTCCAGGTTTGGCGTTCGAATCAGCTTCTGCCCGTAACAGCCGGTATCGCCAATCCCCAGGTCGTCGGCAAGGATAAAGACAATGTTGGGCCTTGCTGGCGCCGCATGAACCAGCGGCGCGGCCAAGGCTCCAAGCACCGACCTGCGCGTCAATCGCCTCAAATCCCGCATCCCACGTAATACCCGCTTTCCCGGCGCCTGGGCCGTCCCCGCCATGATGCCGCAATTCGCCGGGATGTGCCACCACTGCCGGGCCGGCAATGTCTGGTACCGGCAGACAGAGTATACTCGCTCCACCCGGACGGGGCGAAATGTCCCTCCCTCTCCCGTGCCGATCGCGCGCCATCGGGGATTTGGGAGATCGTGTCACTCCCGGGCCCCTATTTTGTGCTGCTCCGAAATCGCGGTGTTATACTCGGACAAGTGAGTCTGGTATTGCATTCCGCCGTCATTGTGAGCCTGCTGCTCGCGTGTCTCCAGGCGCCTTTCTACCATACCCACCCCGCTGAACTCGATCACGGACCCGGCGTCAGCCGCCTCCACTTCCACCTCGAAGCCCGCTCCCACTCCGGCCTCGTCATTGAGGCTCCCGCCACCGGCGACGGCGCCCAGATGTGGGATTGGGTCCTCTGCAAGCGCGAACGTCTGACCGAACTGCTCGCTTTCGCTCCGGAGGCTCCGGCCGCTCCGGCGCCCGTCTGGCAGCCGAACCCCCAGGTCCGCCAGGCGCTTCTGACGCACGATCCGCCTCCGCGCACCGGACTTCACCCCCGAGCCCCGCCCGTCTAACCTCTCCCCAGTTCCGCGCACCTTGCCGGTGCGCCCCCAACCCCCCTGTTCACAGCCTGTTTCTGGTGAGGTGACGCAATGTCTGTCCTTAACCATGGCGCAGCCGCACTTCTCGGTTTTGGCCTGTTCGCGGGACTCGCCCCCGCTCAGGACTGGACCGAAGCGGCGGTCGTCCAACAATTTCTGGAGCAAAGCCCCCACGCTCGCGAGGCCCGGGCTCGCACCGCCATCGCCGAAGCCGATGCCCGCGGACGCACCCTCTACGCCAACCCGCGCCTCCGCTACGTCCGCGAGGGCGCCGGCCTGACTGAATTTCTCCAGGCCGAACAACAACTCCATCTCAGCGGCCGTCTCCGCTTTCTTCGGGATGCCGGCGCCTCCTCCGTTCTCGCCGCCCAGGCCGACGGCGCCTTCGAACTCTGGCAGGCCCGCTCCGATCTGCGCCTCGCCTTCTTCCAGGTCCTCGCCGGTCAGGAACGCGAACTCCGCTACGCCGCCGCGCTCCGCGAAATCGAGGGCGTCATCGCCATCCTTGCCACCCGCGAACGCGAGGGCGAAGGCTCCACCTTCGACCGCCTCCGCGCCGAACGCGAACGCGCCGAACTCCGCGCCGAACTCGAACTCCTGCGCGCCACCATCGAACTCGACCGCGCGCGCCTCCTCGCCTTCCTTCCGCCCGCCACTTCGATTCCGCGCGTCGCCGGGCGCCTCGACCCCACCCTGCCTCCCTCGCTCGAACCCGCGAGTCTCGCCGGACGCGCCTTCACCCTCCGTGCCGACTTCCGTGCCGAACAGCAGCGCCTCAATCTCTTCCGTTTCGAACAGCGCGCGGCTGAGCGCCTCCGTATCCCCGAACCCACGGTCAGCGCCGGTTACAAACGCGCCGACATCGGCCAGGGTCTCATCGCCCACGGCGGCGTCGTCGAATTCACCGTGCCTTTGCCCCTCTTTAATAAAGGACAGGCGGAGGTCTCCCGCTTCACCGCCGAACAGCAGCGCACCCAGGCCCGCCTCGACCTTCTCGCCCAGCAGATCCACGCTGAGATCTCCGGCGCCCTCCGCGCCCTGCAGGTCCGCGCCTCCGCCCGCGACCGCTACCGCCACGAACTGGCCGCCAGCGGCGAACAACTCGTCCGCATCGCCACCATCGCTTACCAGGAAGGCGATATCGGCATCCTGCAACTGCTCGACGCTTACCGCACCCAGCGCGAGTCCCAACTCCGCCTGATCGACATCCAACTCGCCGTCAAACAGGCCCAGATCGAACTTGAACGCGTCCTCGGAGAGGAGTTCCCCCAATGAAAACCGCCCTATCCCTGCTGCTCATCCTCAGCCTCGCCGCCTGCACCAAACCTGCTCCGCCCGCCGCCGCCTCCGATGAGCCTCACCCGGAATCCGTCACCCATTGGACCCCCGCCACCGAACTTTTCGCCGAGTACCCGCCTCTCGTTGCCGGTGAAACCAGCCGTTTCGCCATCCATCTCACCCGTCTCGACACCTTCAAACCCGTCACCGAGGGCCGCGTCGAAGTGAAATTGAGCGCCGCCGGCGGCCAGACCGAATCCTTCACTACCGATGCCCCATCGCGCCCCGGCGTCTTTGGCGTCGACGTGAAACCCGCGGCCGCCGGCCCGGTCCGTCTCTCCATCCTCGTCTCCGGTCCCCTCGACGCCACCCACGACCTCGGCGAAGTCACCGTCCATCCGACCCGCGCCGCCGCCATCCACTCCCACGACGACGAGGACGACGCTGCCATCGCCTTCACCAAGGAACAGCAGTGGACCCTCGACTTCGCCACCTTCGTCGTCGAAACCCGCGCCCTCCGCTCCAGCCTGCGCGTCCCCGCCGAAGTCCTCCCCCGCTCCGGCGGGGAAGCCGAAGTCAGTGTCCCCTTCGACGGCCGCCTGATCGCGGACCGCCTTCCCATTATTGGGGCCCGCGTCACCCAAGGCCAGGTGCTCGCCCAACTCCTGCCCCCAACCAGCGCCCCCAGCGACCTGTCTTCCCTGGAACTTGTTCGCAACGAAGCCCAACTTGCGCTCCAACTCGCCCGCCGCGACCGCGAACGCGCCGCCCGCCTTGTTGAATCCGGCGCCGCCCCCGCCCGCCGTCTTGATGAGGCCCGCACCCTTGAAGCCACCCTC
>DNFG01000231.1 GCA_003487005.1 Bryobacterales bacterium | reverse complement strand
CTCCGCAATGCCGTCGCCGGCGACGAAGCCGCCCTCTATAACGCCCTCCTGCTTTCCCTCCGCGACGCCGCCAGAGTCCCCGGCCGCAAAGTCGTCATCGTCTTCTCGAACGGCCCCGATACCGCCTCCATGGTCGCCCCGGACGACGTCCGCGCCGTCGCCGAGGACGAGGGCATCCCCATCTACGTCATCTCCACCTCCGACGTCAACCGCGACCCCGTCTCCACCAACGTCTTCCGCCGCCTCGCTTCCCGCACCGGCGGCAAGTCCTTCTTCGCCAAAACCTGGCAGAAACAGGTCGAAGCCTTCGAGTCCATCCGCGAAGACCTCGGCAACTCCTACACCGTCACCTATTACCCCCAGCCCAACCCCAACGAGGGCTTCCGCAAAATCAGCGTCGAAATCCTCTCCGACGCCGCCCGCCGCTACCGCGTCTCCGCACGACCCGGTTACCGGCCCCGCACCACCTAAAATACCCGCATGGCCGTCCGTCCCAGACATCCGGTCGAACTCCGCGACCTCGCCCTCGACCTGACTCAACTCTGCTTCGACCTCGCCGGTTTTCTCGACCCCACCCCCGTCTCCGACGGCGTCTCCGCCCTCATCGCTCTCGGTCGCGGTCAATGGCTTGATGCCGCCATCTCCGGCGTCGCCATGGTCCCCTATGTCGGCGACCTCGCCAAGGCCGGTAAACTCGGCAAGTACGCCCAGTCCCTCGAGAACGCCATCACCCTCGCGAAGAATTCACCCGAAGCCGCCCGCCTCCTCGCCCCCGTCTTCGCCAGACTCGATCAGGCTCTCCGCCTGCTCCCGGACGCCCCCTCGCTCCAGCCCATTCGTTCCGCCGTCGCCCGGTTCCTCCAATCCCACCACGCCGCCCGCGCCGCCTCCCTCCTGCCCGATATCCGCCGCCACTTCACCTTCCGCCGCTTCCAGCGGGGCAACTACGAATATGTCGAGGGTGTCGGCCGTCTCGGGGTCCCCGGAAAGGTCCAGACCTTCCGCTCCCCCTCCGCCCAACGGAACCTCTCCGGTGGCACCGGCGACCACGCCGGACACCTCTTCGGCTCCCGCTTCGGCGCACCCGCCGATGGCCCCAACCTCGGCCTCCAGAACGCCAACCTCAATACCCGTGCTCCTCGCGCCCAGCAACACTGGGCCGGCTCCGGCGGCTCCTACCTCGATCTCGAAAACGCCTGGGAACGCAAGCTCAAGTCCGGCATCGGCATCGAGGCCCGAATCGCGGACATGTACCGCCTCGGAGAAACCCGCCCCATCGGCCGCAAAGTCCAGTGGACCGAAATCCACCCCAACGGCGCCCGGCAGTCCTTCTCGCTCGACTTCCTCAACGCCTCGTCACCCCAATCCCGCGCCGCCACCGGACAATAGTCCCACCCACCCATGAGTCAATCCGGTTCAGTTCGTCGCTACTTCACTCAGAGGAGCTTAAACCAAGATGGCCATGTACAAATACTGGGAAGGCACCCTGTGTGCCCAGGTCTCGACCAATACCGTCCCTGGCGTCTTCCGCCAGCAACTCTCCGTCTCGTTCATGAACGCGGTCTTCTCCACCTGGTGCCGCGATATGCGCAAACTCAAGGCCAAGAACCGCAGCGCGGCCGTCAAGACCCTCGAGGGCATGGGACGCACCCGCGGCGCCTTCACCGCCATGAACCCCATGATCAGCATCAAGCACCTCGCCGATGCCTTCACCCACTACGACGCCAACGGCAAAGCCTGGAAAGACACCAACTCCTGGAACTACAACGGCGGCGCCTTCAGCAAGGGCTTCATCGACAAAGTCCCCTGGGCCATGTGCACTTTCGCCAATGCTTACGACGAGAACCTCAAAACCATCGCTGCCTACGCCGAAAAACATAATGAACAGGTCAAAAAGATAAAAACCGCCCTCGAAGGCAAAACTTACGTCCCCTGGAGCCAGGTCAACGACCCGCTCAAGAAAATCGACGAATACACCAAAGCCGTCGACCCCCTCCTCGTCATGTGCCCCGAATCCACCATCAAAAAGGGCTATGACTGGACCAAAAACGTCGCCACCTTCACCGGCGCCATGGACGACATCATGAAGGAGACCGCCTCCTCCGGCAATGCCGGCCAGGCCACCGCCGTCGTCGCCCTGGGCATCATTCTCAGTAAATGCGTCCCCATTTTCGGCGACCTCTACGCCGAGGCCGTTAAGGGTCTCCCCTCTGCCATCCGCTTCTTCGAAGACATTAAATGGCAGCGCAACAACGAAATGGCCAAGATTTTCGGCAGTAAATACAAAATATACGACTAACCCAGCCCCAGCTCCGCGACCACCTCCACATGGAACGTCTGCGGAAACAGATCCACCACCGTCATCCGCTTCAACCCGTAACCCGCCGCCGTCAGCGCCCCCAGGTCCCGCGCCAGCGTCGCCGGATCGCAGCTCACCAGCACCAGCTTCGGCGCCTTCAGCCGCGCCAGGTGTTTCGTCACGTTCTTCCCCAACCCGCTTCGCGGCGGGTCCGCCACAATCACCTCCGGCGCCGCCGTCAGTCCCCCGAGATACTGCTCCGCCTGCATCCGCTGCGCCTCCACCTCCACCCCGTGCTCCGCCGCGTTGTACTGCAAGTCATGCACCGCCGATGGATTGCTCTCCACCGCCGTCACCTTCCCGAACCGCTTCGCCAGCGGCAGCGAAAACAGCCCCACCCCCGCGTACAAATCCAGCGCCGTCTCCCCCGCCATCTCCCCCACCACCTCCTCCACCAGCCCCTCCACCAG
>DNFG01000446.1 GCA_003487005.1 Bryobacterales bacterium | reverse complement strand
GATCTGGACTTCCTCCTCGTCGAGGGAGGTCGCCCGCCAGGAAGATGGTTCCGCGTTCGAGCGGGACATTGAGTTCATGGATCTTATGGAAGCTGCGGGCGATACCGCGCCGAAGGCGCTGATCCTGTTCGGACCCCCCGGGTCGGGGAAAGGGACCCAGGCAAAGATGCTGAAGGAATCCCTCCGCGTCCCGCATATCTCCACCGGAGACATGCTTCGCTCCCGAATCAACTCGGGAGATGAGCTGGGACGACAGGTCTCGGGATTGATGCAGTCCGGTCGGCTGGTTCCGGATGAAGCCGTCAATCAGTTGGTCCGGGACAAGATCTCGGAACCTGATTGCGCGCGCGGTTTTATCCTGGATGGGTATCCCAGAACCATCCCGCAGGCTGCGGTCCTGGAGCGTGAGTTGGCCGCGCATGGATTCGGCCAGTTGGTGGTCCACCTCAAAGTGGATTACACTATTATTATTGCCCGGATTGCGGGCCGTCGGCAGTGTTCGGTTTGTGGCGCTCTCTATAGTCTGACTTCGAACCCGCCAGCCGACCCCGAAAGATGTGATCTCGACGGGGGCATGCTGGTTGTGCGTGACGACGATCGCGAGGAAGTGATCCGGGAGCGATTGGAGGCGTACGATCGCCAGACCCGTCCGCTGCTGGAATATTTTGCTGCTTCCGGACACCCGTTCCACGAAGTGGATGGCAGCCAGGAATCGCCCCGCGCGATCTTGGACCGGATCAGCGGATTGTTGGCCGTCGGATGATTATCCGGAAAAGTGCGGTTGAACTGGAGAAGATGCGAAAGGCTGGGATGCTGGTCCACCAGATCCTGGCCACGATGCGCGGGATGATTCAGGAAGGCGTCACCACGCTCGACCTGGAAGTTGTTGCCGAGAAGATGATGAAGGACGCTGGTGCCAAACCGGCGTTCAAGGGTTACTATGTGCCGGCGGCAGGAAGCAAGTTTCCCACCGTGCTCTGCACTTCGGTGAATTGCGAAGTGGTTCACGGGATGCCCTCGGCCAAACGGGTTCTGAAGTCCGGCGATGTCATCTCGGTTGATACCGGGGTTCAGTTGGACGGCTACTTCGGCGATTCGGCGATTACCGTCCCCGTCGGCGTAGTCAGTGATGAAGTGAAACGGTTGTTGCGGGTGACCGAAGAGTCGCTCGAGCTGGCAATCCAGCAGGCCCGCCCCGGCAACCGGCTTATTGATATCTGCGGAGCCGTGGAACGCCACGTCACCGCGAACGGGTTTTCGATCGTCAGGGAGTTTGTTGGACATGGAATCGGTTCCTCCCTGCACGAAGAACCGCAGGTACCCAATTATGTGGACCGGCGGAATGAGAATCCCCGGTTGAAGGAAGGCATGGTTCTCGCCATCGAACCGATGGTGAGCGCCGGCCGGCCGGAAACCAAGGTCTTGGAGGATCGCTGGACTGCCGTTACGAAGGACGCGAGCTACGCCGCCCACTTCGAACACTGCGTGGCGATCACTTCAAACGGACCTCTGGTCCTCACCCGGCCATGAGGGCGCCGGTCCATGGCGGCTGAACCCGCTGTGGTGATCGAAATTCTGCCCAGTGCGGCCTACCGGGTCGAATTGGGCAACCGGGAACAGGTGGTCGCCCACCTCGCTCCCGGCAGGCAGCGGAATTTTGTCCGGCTGCGGGTGCGAGACGAGGTGCTGGTTGAAAGAACCGCCCTTGATCCCGCCCGGGCCCGGATCGTGGAACTGGTTCGGGGCCGCGCCAACGAGCCCGGTTCCTGAGTCGGATTTGTCGGAAACGAGTTCAGCAAGAGTTTGAGAAAGGGACGGCCATGAAAGTCCGAGCGTCAGTCAAGAAAATGTGCGACAAATGCAAAGTCATCCACCGCCACGGCGTGGTGCGCGTGATCTGCATCAATCCGAAGCACAAGCAGCGGCAAGGCTGAGCCCCGCGTTACCAAGGCCAGGGAGAAGAAACGAATTATGGCACGTATTGCAGGCGTCGATCTGCCCGCCCGGAAGCACAGCGATATCGGGCTCACCTACATCTACGGCATCGGCCGGACCCGTGCGCGCTCCATCCTTCACCGCGCGGGCATCGAGTTCACCAAGAAGATCGCTGATCTGACCGAGGAAGAAGTCAGCCGGATCCGCCAGATCCTCGAAGACGAAGGCGCTGTGGAAGGCGATCTCCGCAAGGAATTGTCCATGAGCATCAAACGGCTCATGGAAATGGGCTCGTATCGCGGTTTGCGCCACCGTCGCGGACTGCCGGTCCGCGGCCAGCGCACCCACACCAACGCTCGCACCCGCAAGGGTCCGCGCCGCGGCACGGTCGCCAACAAGAAGAAGGCCGGCAAGTAATTCAGGGGAGTCGATTCGACGATGGCAAAGACCAAAGCGAAGGGCACGAAAAAGAAGTCCTTCAAGAAAAAAGAGAAAAAAAGTATTCCCGTTGGGATCTGCCATGTGCAGGCCACGTTCAACAACACGATCGTGACCTTCACCGACCAGATTGGCAACACCATCTCCTGGTCGAGTTCCGGCTCGCTGGGCTTCCGCGGGTCGCGTAAGGGTACCCCCTTCGCCGCCCAGCAGGCCTCGCTCACCGCCGCCAACAAGGCCAAGGAAATCGCCGGCCTGCGCCAGGTCGATGTGCGCGTCGCCGGTCCCGGTTCGGGCCGCGAATCCGCCATCCGAGCCCTCGCCACCGTCGGCATCGAAGTCAAAACCATCAAGGATACGACGCCCATCCCCCACAACGGATGCCGCCCGCCAAAGAAGCGGCGCGTCTGAGGCGCCCGTCCTTCAGGATTTTGCGGGCTGCCCGCGCTTCTCGCGCAGAGCGCCCGCCTGTTCATTGAACTGGTAAGCAGGACGAAGGCGATTCCAACGCCGTAAACTGCACCTCAACCCGAAAGGTTCTCAGGAGGTCCTTTGGCACGTTATTCTGGCCCGGTTTGCCGGCTTTGCCGGCGTGAGGGCATGAAGCTCTTTTTGAAAGGTGAGCGCTGCTTCTCCCCGAAGTGCGCCATCGAGAAACGCAATTTCCCCCCCGGACAGCACGGCAAGAGCCGTCGGCCCAAGATCATGGGCTACGGACTCCAACTGCGCGAAAAGCAGAAGGCCAAACGCTACTACGGCCTCGGCGAAACCCAGTTCCGCAACAACTTTGAAAAGGCGGTCCGGCTCAAGGGCGTTACCGGTGAACGGCTCCTCTCGATGCTCGAACGCCGCCTCGACAATGTCATCCACCGCGCCGGATTCGGCACCAGCCGTTCCATGGCCCGGCAGATCGTCCGCCACGGCCATATCCAGGTCAACGGCCGGAAGGTCGACATCCCCTCTTACATGGTCCGCCCCAATGACGTTATCGAGATCCGCGAGAAGAGCCGGAACCACCCCGGCGTCCTCGGTTCCCGCGACGCCACCGCGCACATGCCTTCGCCCAACTGGCTCGACGTCGATCGCGAAAACCTCAAGGTGCGGATCCTCGGCGAACCCAAACGCGATGAACTCGTCCAGATCAAACTCGAAGAGCAGTTGATCGTCGAACTGTACTCGAAGTAAAGGGGAAAAGCGAGCGATGTTCAAAGGATTCCAGAAGCCCAAACGGTTGGTCGCCAACACCGAAACGCTCACCGAGCGCTACGGCATGTTCACCGCCCAGCCTTTCGAACGCGGCTTCGGTACGACCATCGGGAACGCGCTGCGCCGCATCCTGCTGAGTTCGATCGAAGGCGCCGCCATCACCGCCATCCGTATCGAGGGCGTGGACCACGAGTTCAGCCCCATCCACGACGTCGTCGAGGATGCCACCGACATCATCCTGAACCTCAAGCAGGTTCCCTTCAAGATGATGGACGAGGGCGTCCGCACCGTCACCCTCCGCGTCGACCAGGCCGGAGAAGTCACCTCCGCCATGATCGACTGTCCCCCGGACGTCGAAGTCCTCGATCGCAACCTCCATATCGCCACCATCTCCAAGGGTGGCCAGCTGAATATCGAAATGCGCATCAAGTCCGGCCGCGGCTACGTTTCCCGCGACCGCAACTTCGATGAGGACCTCCCCATGGGCTATATCCCCATCGATTCGGTCCATTCGCCCGTCCGGAAGGTCAAGTACACCGTCGAGGCCGCCCGTCTCGGTCAGATGACCGATTACGACAAGCTCATCCTCGAAGTCTGGACTGACGGCGCCGTTGGTCCAGACTTCGAGGATGAGCTTG
>DNFG01000484.1 GCA_003487005.1 Bryobacterales bacterium | reverse complement strand
CCCCCCCCCGCCCCTCCGCGCCCCCCCCCCCCCTCTCCCGTTTGGTTCCCCCCCTGCCCTTCCCCCCCGCCCCTAAGCCAAAACCCCGGGGCGCCCCCCCCCCCGGAGCCCCCCCTTCTCCATGAAGACCCCTTAACCCCGCCGCAGCCGCGCCACCACCGCCCCCCGCGTCCCCGCCAGTCCCTTGTACCCCGCCTGCTCCTCCGTCATCGACTCCACCGCCCGCGCCAGCGCCTCCCGCTGACCCCCGCTCAACTCCTCCACCCGCGTGTTCACCGGATGAATCAGGAACAGCCACCCCCCGCACGCCCCCAGCGGATGCATCGTCTGCCGCTCCACCCGCACCCATATCGGCTCCGGCGCCACTTCGGCATGAACCCCCGCCTCCTGATCCAGCACGTCCACGTTCGTCAGACCCCACGCATACCGCTCGTAAGGCCCCTTCTCTACCAGTGAGCGCACCAGCGCCCCCGAACCCTTCTCCACGAATCCCGGGACCGGCCGGTGGACCTCCAGAAAGCTTCGCCCGATCTTCTCCTCCAGCCGCCAACTGCTCGGCAGGCAGATGTGCCCGAACGCCAGCCACTCCCGGTCCCCCTCCACCCGGACCACCGCCACGTCCTCCGTCATCAGAAACGGTAACTCTTCCAGGCTCTCCGGCAGCGCCCCGCCATAGACTTCCGGGTGCTCCCCCCTCAATAGCTCCAGCAACCGCTCCAGCGCCGACGTCCGCGCTGCCTCCCCCAATTCGTGCTCCAGGCACACCGTCCGCTTCGCCGCCGCTGCCCGCTTCTCCCGCCGGTACCGCTCCAGATCCTGTACCGAGATCGCCGCCCCCGTCAGCCGCCGCAAGCCCGGCGCCACCGAATACTCGCCCGTCTCGAACGGAAACCGCATGCCGCTTTACTCGTACCGCAACGCGTCCACCGGGTCCAGCCTCGACGCCTTCATCGCCGGCCAAACGCCAAAGAAGATCCCCACCGAGACGCTGGTCCCGAAGCCCGTTACCAGTGCCCACAGCGGCACTTTCGATGGCAGCGCCGGCACCAATGCCCCCACCAGCAGCGTCGCCAGCACCGCAAAAGCGATCCCCGCGATTCCCCCCAGCCCCGTCAGCGTTACCGCCTCCATCAAAAACTGCACAATAATATCCCCTCGTGTCGCCCCAATCGCCTTCCGGACGCCAATTTCCCGTGTTCGCTCCGTCACCGACACCAGCATGATGTTCATCACCCCAATCCCCCCCACCAGCAACCCCAGACTCGACAGCGCGATCGACACCAGGACTACCATCGACAGAATCGAATCCAGCCGCTGCACGATCTGATCCGCCGTCGTCAGGTTGAAATCATCCTCTTCTGCCGCCGGCGTCTTCCGCAAACGCCGCAACAACTGCCGGATCTCCTCTACCGCCTCGTCCCGCATTCCGGGGCGCGCCTTCGACACGATGATGAACCGGTCCTCGGTCGGAAACTTCTGCCGCGCCGTGCCCAGCGGGATCACGATCTGCGAATCCTGCGCATTCGAGCCAAAAAAACCGCCTTTCGCCGCCGCAAACACCCCTAAAACCGTGTATTCGGTGTTCAGTACCGTCAACGTCCGCCCCACCGCGCTGCCGTCAGGAAACAGTGCCTCCGCCAACTCCGGCCCAATCACGCACACCCGCGCCGCCTTGTCGTCCTCCGCCATCGAGAACGTCCGTCCTTCCTTCAACTCCCTCGGCTGCAAGTCAAACGCGTTCCCCGCAAACCCCACAATCGACGTGTTGTCCGTTTCGAAACCCGGCACCCGCGCCGTGATCAGCCCCGCCGTCTGCCCGCTCACGTACAGTTGAATCGTCGCGTCTTCCACCGCCCGGATCGACTGCCGGATATAGTCCGCGTACTCCGGCCGGATCGGCTTCCGCTTCCGCTCCTTCGGCGCACCCGGCGAGTTCGGATCGCCCGATACCCGGTTCAGGAAGATATTATCCGGCCCAAACTCCTCGAAAAACGTCACGATTCCGTCCCGGATCCCGCTCGTCAGGCTCCCCACCGTCACCACCGTCGTAATCCCGATCACGATACCCAGAATCGTCAGCCCGCTCCGGAACCGGTGGCTCCACACCGCGTCCAGAGCCATCAGCACATTCTCACTCGCAATAAAACGAATCATTTCCGCCTCCTCCTAGTCCGCCCGCAGCGCCTCGATCGGATCCATCCGCGCCGCGCGAGAAGCCGGATACCACCCCGATAACACCCCCACGCCCCCCGAGACCACAAACGCCAGAAGAATGTACGGCATCGTCACCTCGAGATTCACCCCCGCCACCACTGAGATCACCTTCGACACAAACGCCGCCCCCGCCAGCCCGATCAGCCCCCCCAGCACGGACAACATCACTGATTCGAACAAAAACTGCAGTTTGAGATCACTTTGCCGCGCTCCCAGCGACTTCCTGACGCCAATTTCGCGCGTCCGCTCCGTCACCGACACCAGCATGATGTTCATGATCACAATCCCACCGACTACCAGGGAGATCATGGTGATCGGAACGACCGCTGCCCCGATGATGCCCAGAATCTGTCCGATAAACTCCCGCACCGAGTCGGGCGTGATCGTGTCGAAGTTGTCCGGCGCCCCCGGACGCGTCTTGAAGCGGCTTCGCAGAGCCACCCGCGTTGTGTCCAGAGCCTCCTCGAGCGAGAGGCCCGACCCCGGCCGCGCCCGCGCGAACAGCACCATCGTCCGTTCATTGCCATACAACCGCGTGAACATCGGCGCCGGTATGTACGCCACCGTGTCCTGCGACTGCCCCCCCACGCCGCCAATCTTCTCCTGCACTCCGATCACCAGGAAGTCGTAACCCGCAATCTTGATCGTCTGTCCGATCGGCGATTGCCCCTCGAAGAACTGCGCCCGGACTTCCTCTCCGATCACCGCCACCGCCGCCCGTCCGGCCTCCTCCTGTTCCGTGAAGTACCGCCCGTCGGTCAGATTGATCTCCCGGATCTCGGCCAGTTGCGCCGCCGTCCCGATCAGAATCGCTCCTTCGATCCGCTGATCTCCGAACCGGATGTCTTCCACCCTTTGCCGGTAGGGACTATACAGAATCCGGTCTCCGGTCGTCTGCTTCAGATAGATATAGTCGTCTGGCCGGATGCGCCGGTTATACTTCAGCTTCTCCACCCGCTCGCGTCTGGACATCCGCCCCACCTGCAGCAGTTGCCCCACCTGATAACTGTCGCTTCCGAACGCCTTCGAAGTCGTCTCCTCGGCGTAGTTCCCCAATCCTTCGATGGCCGCGCCCACCAGAACCACGCTCCCGACCCCGATGATCACCCCCAGCAGCGTCAGAAATGTCCTCAGTTTGTGTGCCCGCAACGAAGCGAATGCGAGGCCGGAAGCTGTCGAAAATGTATACAGCAGCCTTCGGCTGCTTGCGTCACGGTACAATGCCATAAGCGGAATCTGGAGGAATGACGGACGCCTTTCGCGTTCGCCCCATGTTTGATGTTGCTCAATCTTGAGCGGATTCGCAAGCTATGGAGATCACTCTAGGGTGAGCCAGCCCCCCCTTGAAACCTGGCGCAGCGACGATGGCTCCTTCGTCTTGCACTATCCTCCGCGCGTGCTCGAAGAGATTCGCGCCGAGATCGTCATGGCCTTGCATGGCCCCGGGCGGGGCGGCGTCGAGACCGGCGGCGTCCTCATCGGCGGCCCCTCCGGCGTCCCCGGCGAGTTCCACCTGGAAGGCTGGCGCCCCATTCGCTGTGATCACTCGCGCGGCGCTTCTTTCCTTCTCTCTTCCCGTGATGTCGCCGCGCTCGCCTGCCAGGTCGAAGGACTCTCCGGCGGCGGCACCGGTGGCGTCCTCGGCTGGTTCGCCGCGCATACCCGCGGCGAATTCGGCCTCCGCGCCGAAGAACAGCAACTCCACGGCCGCGTCTTTCCCGATCAGGCCCCCCTGTTCATGATCGTCGCCCCCGAGAAATTCGGCGACGCGGACCTCCGCTTCTATCTCATCACCGGCGGCGCCCAACCCTCCGCCGCCCTCGTCCCCGGCCGCCTCCGTCTCGCTCCCGCACCCGGCCTCGCCCGCCCCGGCGACGCCCCCTCGGCTCCCGCCCCCCGTCTTGTCCGCAAGAACCGCTCTTCTCCGAGCCGGTGGATTCTTCCCGGCCTCGCCATCGTCTCTGCCCTCGTCTTCCTCGCCGCCGGGTGGCGCCTCTGGAACTCCCCACGCGCCGAGGCCCCCGCGCCCCCGCCCGTCCCCCCACCCCCCCCCCC
>DNFG01000156.1 GCA_003487005.1 Bryobacterales bacterium | reverse complement strand
CTACACGCGCTCTTCCGATCTGTCATTGCGCCGGGCCAGCGAGAAATTGTCCCCCGCCGCCACCGCCGTCATCCCCCCCGGCGTCTGCACTTGCACCGGCGTTGACCGGTTTGCCTGCTGTCCGTCCCCCAAACGGCCCTCCGCTCCGCTCCCCCAGGCCCAGACCGTGCCGTCGGACTTCACCGCCAGGCTGTGGCTGGCCCCCGCCGCAATCGCCATCACTCCGCTCAACCCGCTCACCTGTACCGGCATCTGGCTCCCCTGAAACGCGCCGTGACCCAATTGCCCCACATCGCCCACGCCCCACGCCCACACCGTCCCATCCACGCACCGCGCCAACGTGTGAGTCGCGCCCACGGCCACCGCCGCCACCCCCAGCAAGCCCGTCACCAGCACCGGACGGTCCCGAGTCAGCCTGCTGCCATCCCCCAGGTATCCGTCAGTGTTCCGGCCCCACGCCCACAGCGCCCCCGTCGCGTCCACGGCAAAGCTCACGCCCCTGCCCGCCGCCACGGATACCGCCGGTGAGCCCCCCAGAATGACTTCCACCGGCGTCGCGCGGTCCTCGCGCGTCCCATCGCCCAGTTGCCCGTCCTGGCCCTGCCCCCACGCCCACAGCGTCCCGCCGGCCTGAATCGCAAGCACGTGCCCGTCGCTCGCCGCCATCTTCGTGAAGGCCGGCAACCCGGTTAGCTTCGCGGGCGATTTGCCCGGCTGATTGGGCAGAAGCGCTGTATCTCCCCACGCCCAAAATGAGCCGTCTTCGGCCAGCGCAAAGCTCGAATTCACCGGTGCCACGAGCGCCACCGGCTTGACCGCCCCGCCCGTCTGCGCGGTGATCAAAGGTGCGGCCAACAAAAAATGACAGATCGAATTAGCAAAACGGGACATAAATCCAAATTGAATACGAAAGGATACAGATGTAGAAGCCGGCACGACATTATATTCTGACATACAGGCCCGAAAGGCGCATGTGGCGCTTTCGGGCAGAAAGATGAACTCAGACCTCACGCACCCGTAAGGCCTACGGGGCTCTTCCTGTCTGACTCGATGGCGCCAGTGGGCCCGGAAGCGTGGGATCGCGGTTGAGGAGGCCGGGGGGAGAGTTGGTGTGTCGTTGTAAAATGACGGCGACGTGCAAACGAGTCAGTCGAGTCGCAGCCGTGCCATCAGTTTCCTTTGGGCCGCGGTGTGCCTTGTGCCGTTGCAGCCGGCGCAAGCGACGAAGGCTGAGCTCTATGGATCGGTCCACGATGCCATGGGCCGGACGGTACCATCGGCGGTCGTGACCTTGGATAGCCATAGCAACACGCAGAAACGCCAATCCGTCGTGGGCATCGATGGAATGTACCACTTCCTAGCACTCTCCGCCGGGAAGTACCGGATCGACATTATGGCCGAAGGGTTCGCGCCGTTCCGCCGCGAGGGGATCGTCCTCCGAGTGGGCGACCGTCTGTCGCTGGATTTTGAACTCGAGGTGGCCGGGGCGACACAGGCGATCGAGGTCACGGCGGCGCCGGATCTGCTGAAGACGAGCCGGGGGTCGGTGGGCTTCGTGGTGGAACAGGAGAAGGTGGTGACGCTGCCTCTGGACGGGCGGAACTTCGTACCGCTCATCGCCCTGGCCCCGGGCGTCAGTTTGCCGCCCGGGAGTGTCCTGCCGAGGATCAACGGCAGCCGGCCACGGGTGAGCGAGTACATTTACGACGGGATCAGCGTTCTGCAACCCGAACCCGGGCAGGTGGCCTATTATCCCGTCATTGACGCCATTGAGGAGTTCCGCGTCGAGACCAACAGCTATTCCGCCGAATACGGCCGTTCGAACGGCGGTGTGATCATGGTGAACCAGAAGTCCGGCTCGAATGAATTGCACGGCACGCTGTTCGAGTTTTTTCGCAACGAGCGGCTGAATGCGCGCAACCTGTTCGCCGCAACAGGGCCGAAGCCGCGCTTCCGGCGCAACCAGTATGGGTTCATTCTGGGCGGGCCCATTCGTCGAAACAAGACCTTCTATTTCGGCGATTGGCAGGGGACGCGGCTCGACACGGGTGTGGTGCGGATCAGTACGGTACCGGTCCCGAAGGAACGGGATGGTGTCTTCGGAATGTCCATTTACGATCCCGCCACGACGAGCGGTGCGAGTGGCGTTTACACCCGGTCGCCATTTCCCGCCAACACGATTCCCGCAAACCGGATGGACCGGGCGGCGCTCCACCTGCTGTCCCGCTATCCGGCGCCCAACGTGTTGAACGCGGCCGGAGCCACGCCCTCCGCGAACAATTACCGCAGGATTGGCAACAACACAACCGCGGCGGATCAACTCGACGGCAGGATCGATCATTACTTCTCCTCCAACCACCGCTTCTTCACGCGCTACTCGTTCATGCGCGATGACAGCAAGCCCACGCGCCCTCTGCCCGACGGGAGCGGCGCGCTGGCTGAGGGCGTCATCGGGGACACACTGACGCGCGCCGGCAGCCTGGCCGCCGAGCATAGCTGGACTGTCACGTCCGCCGCTGTGAATTTGCTGCGCTTCGGCTATACGCGCCGCGGGTTCGAACGCGAGTCGCTCCGCACGGGCCAATCGGCCAGCCAGGTCACGCTGATCCCCAACATCCCTGCTACTTCGTTCTCTGACACGGTACCCACGTTTGACGTGGTGGGCTTTCAGCAAATCGGCCCGCCGCCCAGCGCGAACTCGCAGTTCAGCACTTCGGTAACTCAGTTGGTGGACACCTTTTCCTGGATTCACGGGCGGCACAGCCTGAAGGCCGGCGCGGATATCCGCCTTGCCACCCTCGACATCCTGCAGCCGCCCAGCCCGGCGGGGCACTTCCGATTCACGAACGTCTTCACAGCCGGGCTCACGCCGACCGGTTCGGTGGTGGCTTCGACAGGCAACAGCCTTGCCTCGTTCCTGCTGGGGCAAACCAGCCGCTTTTCCATCGACGCCCAACCCGAGACTTTGAAACCGCGCGCCGCCATCGGCGAGTTCTTCCTGCAGGACGACTGGCAAGCCACGCGCCGTCTCGCACTCAGCCTGGGCGTCCGGTACACGCTCAACTTCCCTTCGACCGTCGCTGGCGACCGGGCGGCGGTGTTCAATCTCGATTCGCAACGCCTCGATTTTCTGGGAGCGAACGGAGTACCGCGATCGGCGCGGGAGCTCGAAAGAGCAAACTTCGCGCCGCGCGTGGGGGTAGCCTTCCGCGTCACGGATGCGTTTGTTCTCCGCGCCGGGTATGGCCTGACTTGGATCGAACAGGCCGGTATCACGACACCGTTCACCACGCCGCTCTTCCCCTTTATACAGACGCTCGGCGAGCAGTCCCTCGACAATCTGACGCCGGCGTTCGTTCTTGCCCAAGGTCCAACGGTGCGCCTGCAGTCCCCCGGACCGGACTCAGGTCTGGGCCAGGGCGTGTTTGGGGTCCAGCGCGACAATGGCAGCGGATACGCGCAGCAGTGGAACTTCATGCTGCAGCGGACATGGGGAAGCGACTGGAGCGTCGAGGCCGGCTACCTGGGTTCGAAGCTCACCCGGTTGGGCGTGCCGGACGTCAATCTGAATCAACTCACCGTCGAGCAGCTTGCGTTGGGGGCGTCGCTGACCCAACAGGTGCCCAATCCACTCTTCGGGCAGCTTCCGCCGAACACCTCGCTCAGCATGCCCACGATTGCCCGCGGGCAACTGCTGCGCCCTTATCCCCGGTTCATCACCGTCGCCTTGTATCGCAACAACATTGGCCACTCGACCTACCATTCATTCCAGGCGCGCATCGAAAAGCGGTTCAGCGGCGGTCTCACTTTTACAGCCTCCTACACCTTTTCGCGCCTGATTGACGATGCTGGTGCCGTGTTCGATTCGGCCATCCTGACGGGTCCGGTGATGAACTTCCAGGCGGCCGACAGTCATAACAAGCGACTGGAAAAAGATGTCTCCACCGGCAACATTCCTCACAACATCTCCAGCGGCTTCGTTCATGAGCTTCCGTTTGGACGGGGCCGCCCCATGCCGCTCGGCGGATGGCGTGAATGGCTGGCCGGGGGATGGCAGGTCACGGGTATGGTCCGGTTGCAGTCGGGAAGTCCGGTCGCCGTCATGCAGGCCACCAACCTGAATGCGTTCGCCGGATTCGGGATTCAGCGGCCAAACCGCGTGGCGAATCCGGTGCTTCCTACGGCCGAGAGATCCACCGGGCGTTGGTTCAACACCGCCGCCTTTGCTCAGGCGCCACAGTTTACGATCGGCAACAGCAGCCGCAATCCCGTGCATGGCCCCGGCTACCGGACGGCCGATGTCATGGTGGGCAAATCGTTCATCCTGCGCGAGGGCCTTGTCGCGGAGTTCCGGGCCGAGGCATTCAACGTGACCAACACCCCGCCGCTCGGCAACCCGAACGGCAGTTACGGCTCCCCGGGCTTCGGCGCCATCACCACCGCGCTCGACCCTCGCGTCTTCGAGTTCGTGCTCAAACTGCGGTTCTGATTCCAGTCTCCGCGGACTGCGCTACATTGGGGCGACGAGCGATGCAATCGAGCGTAAAGAACCAACTTGGGTCTGTCCGCCGCGGCCGCGGTATCGGGGCGGCCGAACTGGCGAAACGGGTAGGTGTGAGCCGACAGACCATCTATGCGATTGAAGCTGGCTCGTTTGTCCCCAACACCGAGGTGGCGCTGCGGCTGGCGCATGAGCTCGAAGTGGCGGTCGATGCCCTGTTCACGCTCGAAGCCGAGGGACCCTTCCAGCGAAAACCGATCAAGGCCGAGGTGCTCAGCCCAAGCGCGCCGGTCGCCGGGCAAGGCGTGCGGGTCTGCCGGATGGGCGATCGGGTGGTGGGCGTTCCGGTGAACGCCGCGCCCTACTTTCTCCCGGAAGCCGACGGCATCATCGCCAAGCCCGGGCGCAAGAGCGGCACCGTCGAACTCATGGTGTTCTCCCCGGAAGAGGGCTCCACGAAACGCCTGGTACTGGCGGGCTGCGACCCCGCCACCGGCCTGCTGGCGCGCATGGTCGAACGCGAAGCGGGCGTCGAGGTGATCTCTGCCGCCGCCTCGAGCCGGCTCGCCCTGAACTGGCTTCTCGACGGTAAGGTCCACGTCGCAGGCAGCCATCTGAAGGACGCCGAAACCGGTGAGTTTAATCTGCCGATCCTGCGGCGCGACTATCCGGGCGAGGACTTCGCGGTCGTCACCTTCGCGCGTTGGGAGGAAGGCTACGTGACGGCCAAGGGCAATCCGGCAAGCATCAGGACCGCGGCGGATCTGGCCCGGCCCAGGATCCGGCTGGTGAACCGCGAGGTGGGCGCGGGCAGCCGGGCACTACTCGACCACTTGCTCGCCCAAGCCGGAATCCCCACCGCGAAGGTCAAGGGCTATGATCGGATTGCCTTCGGCCACCTGGCCGCTGCCTACGCGGTGCACGCGGGGCAGGCAGACTGCTGCATCGCCACGCGCGCCGCCGCGCAGGCTTTCGGACTCGGCTTCATCCCTGTGCAAAGCGAGCGTTATGACTTCGTCATCCGCCGCAGGAATCTCGATCTGCCCGCCGTCCAGAGTTTCCTGGATGTTCTCATGAAAGCGAAGCTGCGGCGAAAACTGGAAGTTTTGGCCGGCTATGACGCATCGCAGACCGGCGTGATGCAGGCGTGATTCGTTTCGGCTGCGCCGACTTCGTCCTGGAGCCTGATTCCTGACCGCCGCGGCGCCGATCGCATGGTTAGGCCCCGTGTTCCAATTGCCGGCTATATTCAACCGAATCGAAATGGCCTTGAGACGAAGCGATTTGTCCGTCCCCTCCGAGGGACCATCGCACGAAGCCGCTGACGAGGACCCCACTCCCCGTCCCTCCTGGCATGGTGCCGGTTCAGGAAAGAGTCCAGTGGTACTCCGGCGCTCCCGTCTCGATCCGGACGTCTGTCATGACGACGCGGAGGTCGAGGAACGCAGCGATGAAGGATCGTGCCACCGCGGCGATTGTCGTTCCGCCCGATGGCAGGAGGGCCATCATTGACCCGGAGCGCGCCTTGCGGCGAGCAGAATTCGGCGACATTCTCGGGTTTCTGGCTGCACTAGCTCGCGGTGTGGTGCGTCGCGACGTCCCTCAGGTCCAAGGAGTCAGATAACATCGGGCTCGATTCTACCGGAGGAGGGCAGCACAGTGAGTCCCGATATCAGGTCACAACCACACGACAGAGATGCCATGCAGGAGTCGCGTTTGCCCCAGGTGCATCGAAGGCTCTCGTCGTGGCAGAATATGGCACTTGATTGATGAATCAACCCCTCCGCTGATGTACTTCAGGAATACCTACTTGGTGGCCGCGCGATCGCTGGCGGCGTTGGTTGCCATGATCATGCAACCTCCTCAACCCTATTCAAGACTGTCGGAGAGGAGAGCACAGGAGAGCAAGCGACGGAAGGGATGTTGTGGTTTGCCAGCGATCCTGGAGGCGAGAGCCGCGCCCACCACCGTGGGGGTCGGGAACCTGGCGGGGGCAAACGCAAGCGCTTTCTGTAGGCCTGCAGCCACGAGTCCGCCCGGGCGTTTCGTGACGTAGAAGGGATCTGTCTGCCATGCTTCACGGCCAAGCGGTTCTCTGATGCGCGTCAAACCGGTGCGGCCGTGGCCGGATGGTCAGCCCGGGAACGTCGGGACAGGACCGAATATCGTCGAGAGGTCTCTGCCGGGAGTGCTGCGCCCGTCAGCCATGTGAAACTTTGGCATGGTGTGCGCCGACGAGAGCGTAGACGATGACACAGGGCTCACGGAAAGGATTCCGCCAAGCGTGCCGCGTACCGTTCTGAATGACGGTGTCGCCAGGCCCAAGTTCCCGGGTGGCGCCGTAATCGAGTTCGAGCACGCAGCGGCCGGAAACGATGTACTCGTAATCAATTGTGGCGGTCGTATGCATTCCAGGATGATCTGGTTCAAGAGGTTCGCCAAGGCCTGGAAGCTTTTCATTCAGTTTGCTGATGGCCGCCTCCATGTCGAGATCGTCCGGGATCGAGGCACCGTCGGGCGCAAGCGGGAACAGCCCGAACGGAAACCGCCGACCGGCGGGAAATAGCCTGGAGCAGGCGGCTTCAACCCATCGTCCGGGAAACGGCACGGCTGATCCGCTCCCCACAACCGATAGTATTCGATGCCCGGCAAGAGAGACACGGAGATTGGTTCGACTTTGCCATCGCTCGCGAATACCGCTTTGCCGCTGGAGTCATGTCCTGTGACCACGCATCTTATTCCCATCATTCCTCCTCGATGCCGTCACAGTGAAATCGCCTGCGTCCCGAGTAGGCGAAAATAACTGCCGGATTTTACCACAATCGATGACGAGCCTGCGCCCGTGCTATACTTTCCAGACTCTTATGAGTAACATTCTCATCACCGGCTGCAGCATGGGAATCGGTTTCGCAACCGCGCTCGAACTCGCTCGCGCGGGACACCGCGTCATTGCCACGATGCGGAACCCTGCCGGTGCTCCCCGCCTCGGGCAGTTTGCCGCCGAGGAGAATCTGCCCATCGAGATCCGGGCCCTCGATGTCGATTCGGACGAATCCGTTCGCTCCTGTTTCTCGGCGATCGAAGCGCCAATCGATGTCCTCGTCAACAATGCGGGGATCGAGGTGCACGGCTCCGTGGAAGAACTATCCATGGAGTCCTTCATCGCCGTCATGGATACGAATTACTTCGGAACGGTTCGCTGCATCAAGGCGGTGCTGCCGCGGATGCGGGAGAGGCGGAGCGGCTGCGTTATCAACATTTCGTCCATTTCCGGCCGGATGTCCAGTGCGCCGCTGGGCGCCTACGCCGCTTCCAAGCATGCGGTCGAGGCCATGAGCGAGGCGCTGGCCGGCGAGGTGAAGCCTTTCGGAATTCGAGTTGCCATCGTGGAGCCTGGCATTCAGAATACCCGCATGGCTCAGGACATCTCCTGCTCGAACGGGTCGCTTTATCCGCACTCGGTTCGGCTTGCCGGGCTGTTCCGCGAATCGCTCTCCAGCCCGACGCCGCCCGAGGCGACCGCCTCTGTGGTCCGCCACATTATTGAGAGCGGAACCTGGCAGCTTCGCCATCTTTCGGGTCCTGATGCTGCACCCTATCTTGCTTGGCGAGCCGGTCAAAGCGACGAACAATGGGTGGATTGGAACGCCCAGGACGACGAATCCTGGTACGCGGCAGTCGAACGCGATTTCGGCCTCAACGCCCGGCCGCTGCCGGCTGCTCGCACCGGCATGGATTGAGTTAACCAGTTATTCGTCCCCCGCGCTGCGGCAACGCACCCGCTGCCCTCGACACCTTGGAACCCCGACAGGAGACACAGACCATGACAACCGCCAAAGCCTACGCCGCCGCCGGCGCAACGACGCCACTGGCCGGCACCACCATTCCCCGTCGTGATCCCGCCGATCACGATCTGCAGATCGAGATTCTCTATTGCGGCATCTGCCATTCTGACCTGCACACGGCGAGGAACGAGTGGAGCAGCATCATGCCGACGGTCTATCCGTGTGTCCCAGGCCACGAGATCGTCGGCCGGGTGACCCACACGGGATCCGCCGTGACGAAATTCAAGGTGGGCGACCTTGCGGGCGTAGGCTGCCTGGTTGATTCCGACCGGACCTGTCCCAATTGCCAGGCCGGTCTCGAGCAGTTCTGTCCAGCCATGGTGCTCACCTACAATTTTCCCGACAGGCACCTGGGAGGCATCACCTACGGCGGCTACTCGGAGAGCATCGTCGTCGATGAAAACTTCGTACTGCGGATTCCCCAGAATCTAGAACTCGCCGGCGCCGCGCCGCTACTATGCGCCGGCATCACCACCTATTCGCCGTTGCGACACTGGGGCGTCACCAGAGGCAAGAAGGTGGGCATCGTGGGGCTCGGTGGATTGGGCCACATGGCGGTGAAGTTCGCCCGCGCGCTCGGCGCCCACGTCGTCGTATTCACGACTTCGCCGGGAAAGCGGGATGATGCCCTCCGATTGGGCGCGGACGAGGTGGTCATCTCGCGCGACGCCAACGAAATGCAGAAACACGCCGGTAGCTTCGATTTCATCCTCGACGCTGTCTCCGCCGATCACGACCTCAACACCTACGTCCAACTGCTCGCCCGCGACGGCAACCTCACGCTCGTCGGTGCGCCCGAAAAGCCTCTGCCTGTCTCCGCATTCGGGCTCCTGTTTGCACGCCGCAGCCTGTCGGGTTCGCTCATCGGCGGCATCGCAGAAACTCAGGAGATGCTCGATTTCTGCGGCGAGCAGAACATCACCGCCGATGTCGAAGTCATCCCCATTCAGAAACTCAATGAGGCCTACGAACGGATGCTCAAGTCGGACGTGAAGTATCGCTTCTCGATCGATATGGCCTCGCTCAAGGCGGAGTAGCCGGCCAGGGGCGGGTCTTCCCGTCAAAGTGGCGCGGACAGACCTGTTCGAAAAGCGCTCTGCCGGTCCCCTTCTAGCAAACGGAGCGTCAACATACGCGCAGGAATGCGGCGGCCTCAACGAGTGCCGCTCGTCACCTCTTCGGAGACCAGGCCCAGGCTGTCAGCACGTACCGTTCCCGTACGTCGCGCCGCCGGTCTCTGACTGTGCCCGAGTCAGGTCCGGGGTTAGACTACCGGCGCCGTCCACCAACAAGCCCGGAGGTTCAAACCGATGAACGCCTCTCTCCCGGCCCTTCGGTTGAGCTCGTTTGCTCTGCGCTTCGTCATGATCGTCTCTGTCGCGATGGCAATCCTGTCGCTACTGCTGTGGTTCGAAGGAGATTTCGACCGGGAGTTTCATCCCGCGCATAATCCTTTGCGGGACAATCCCGCGATAGTCGCCCTTCTCGCAACTTTTACCCGTTTCGGCATGTCCGCCATCTGCCTGCTGCTGCTCGTATCGATTGCCGCCTCCCATCGCTTCCCGGCTCTCCGGCCGGATCGCCCGGTTCTGCTTGTAGTGCTCTTCACCTTCTCCGCCGCCACTCTGACGGGGGAACTGCTGAAGGAACTTCTGGGGCGGGTTCGCCCGATCACCGAGTTGGCAGGGCAGCTAAAGGCGGAGGGCCGATATGGCAGTCCGTCATTTCCGTCTGGACACGCCGCGAAATGCCGGGCATTGGCGCAGCTATTTGTGCTCATCGTCTCGTCATTCTCTGCAATCGTGCGCCTCGTCAAGGTCTCGCTCATCCTCGTCGCGAGTCTCGTTTGCGATTCGCGGATCGTGCTGGGTGCACACAGCCTCAGTGATGTCCTGGCCGGCGCCGCTCTCACCCTTGCCTGTGTCCCCGTAGCCGTGGCGGCGGCGAATGGGATCTACGATCGAGGGAAGGTCACGCCCGAGAAGTTGAGTACCGTGGTCAAGAGATTGACAGTCGTCCTGCTCGCTCTGGCGATTTGTCTGCCCTTACTCTGAAAGTCCGTCAGGGCCACAGTGAGGCTCCGGACCGGCTTCAAAGGGAGCTTGGCCAGAGTTCGAACTGCATTTGAATCTGCCCCACTCTCTCAATCGGGCCGGGCACAAACTCGAAGGCATCAACAGAGCGGGGCGAGATTCTGCAGGCTTGAGAGCGGTTTGGGGGCAGAGCCGGGGTGGTGAGAGTGGGCCCCGGGGTGGGATGGAATCTGGCCCTGGTCGCAAATCCTGGCGGATGTGTGGGTGACGGGCGGGGTGGAAAACCGGCGTTAGTCGGCTCTAGATCATTAATGGGGGC